>NZ_FZOB01000006.1 GCF_900188395.1 Desulfurobacterium atlanticum
GGTATGAATGGGAGAACGCCTTTTGAGGTTTTAAAGAGTAAGTGGGATTGTTTGTTTAATCTTAATGTTGCTTGTTTCCCTGTTGTGCTGCTTGAGGATGTTTTTGTGGTGGCTAATAGGCTGGGGGTATTGGAAAAGGGTGGGGAGAATGTGCTCACCCCCTACCTATTATGGCAAGGTTCATTTTACATAGCCGCCATGTTGTATAGTTACTCTCCTGACCGAAGATAGAAATATCATCTATTTTCCCCTGATGAGCTTTGACAAACTCTTCCGATTGAACAAACATCCCACCTGAACCGCAGCATGGGTCAAAAACTCTTCCTTTATAAGGTTCAAGCATTTCAACTAAAAGCTCAACAACGCACTTAGGGGTGTAGAACTGTCCTCCTTTTTTTCCTTCTGCAATGGCAAACTGTCCCAGAAAATATTCAAAAACATGCCCCAGAATATCGGCACTTTCTTTTTTTGTTTCATCAAATGGAATATTGCTGAAAAGGTCTATCAAACCTCCAAGATTTATCGGGTCAATATTGGCTTTTGCGTATTCTTTAGGTAAAACACCTTTAAGAGAAGGATTTTCTTTCTCTATGGCTTCCATCGCTTCATCTATTATTTTTCCTATTTCCGGCTTTTTAGCATTTGCCTTTAAATAACTCCATCTTGCCTTTTCGGGAACAAAAAAGACATTTTCAGCCTTGTATTCGTCTATATCTTCAGGGTCGGCTCCTTCATATTCACCTTTTCCTTCTTTTAGTTTGCAGTAAAGGTTGTCAAAGGCATCGGAGATATACCGTAAAAAGATAAGCCCAAGAACTATATGTTTATATTCAGCCGCATCTATGTTTTTTCTAAGCTTATTTGCAGACTTCCACAATTTCTCTTTAAGAGAAACCTCTTTTGCCATATCAATCTCTCCCTAACATTGGAAAATTTTAAACTTTAAGAAATTATAACACTGTTATCTTTGAGTGTTTTTCCTGTCTGGAGCTTCAAAGTTTTGTGTCAATCTCCATCTTTGAAGCTGAAACAACAACCTTTCCTTTGACGCAGAACTCTTTAACAGGACAATTTTCTTTCTTCGGACAATCACCATTTTTCCTGTAATGGCAACCGTGCTTACTTAAGAGCCATAAGGGACGAAACATCTCAATAGGAAGGATATTTTCATCTTTTAAAGCTTCATTCCAGAGTTTGATTATAAGGTTTCTCACCGTAGTTGTAATACTTTTCGCTTTATATTTTCCTGTAATACATCCTGTTGTAAATGTTGCCCTTGCAACATGAACATCCACAGGTATGGGTAATTTTTCAAGATTTTTAAAAGGTATCTCTTTTATTTTTTCTTTTATCGTTCTTATCCAGTGAGGAAAGATTTTTCTGCCGGATAGATTGGGCAGTTTTTGATGCCACAGTTTAGAGTCAAGAGTTTCATACGCTTTATCCATCTCAAAATTGAAGCTGTTGAAAAATGAAAGAAAGCTTCCGTTATAGTCTTCCGCAACAGTTTTGGAGATATGCCACCAGGTATCAGTATCCTTTTCCTTTCTCATTGCCATCTTGTGTTTTAAAAGAGCCTCTTTAAGTTTCTCCTTTCCCCGCTCTTTGACTTCAGAAGGAGAAAAAACCCAGGAAATTTCATCATCTTCAAGTGTTTTAATAGCACTATCCCAGAGTTTTGCTGCGTCTCTCATATAATCAAGGGATGTTACAAGAGAAAGAACTGCAAGATATTTTTCCATATCTTCAGGAATATGCTTTTTTATCCTGTCATCTGGAAGCTCTTTTTCATTGAAAATCCCTTCTGCTTTTAACTTTTTAAGTAGAATCTTTGCAACTTCCCTTGCCCTTTCAGGATGAAGCTCAAGTTCTATCTTTCTTCCCATTTTTCTCTCCCAAAAATTCTGCCAAAAGGACACTTTCTTCTTATTTTACACTTTGAGCAGTTTAAGTATTGAAAAACAGCTATAAAAACCAGAAGAACAGCAAGTTCCAGGTGGAAAATCAAAGGAAACAGAAAAACAAAACACCAGTAAAAAACAGCTAATTTTATAAGAAAAGAAAATCTATCATCTTTACAGGAAGCAACTCCGAAAAACTTTCCGATTCTGTTCCAATTTAAAGAACATCCTTCATTGTATTTTTTACAGGATGGACACAGTGTAAATCTTAATGTTAGAAAACCTGTAAAAGATACGAAAAAATAAACAGATGCGAAAGCAGGCGGCATAAAGTAAAGGGCAGTAATCAGGTAAGCAAGAAGCAGAAAGTTTATTAGAATTCCCATCACTTATCTTTTAAAAGGTTTAAAATCCTCACTTTTATCTCTTCAAGTTTCTCTTCGTCAGAAATTTTATTAAGGTTTAAATCTGTTATGTAGAAAGAATCTATAACCCTGTTCCCTTCTGTTGATATTATAGCTCTTCTTAGTTTTGTTCCTGAAAGGGCAAGCTCTCTTGTTATAGCGTAAAGAAGACCCAGCCTGTCCCATGTGGAAACTTCAACAACAGTATATTTTTCAGAAATCGAATTGTCAAACTTAACTTTAGTAACAGGTTTGGGAAGGTTTGACCTGAATCCTTTTCTTTTGAATGGTTGTTTCAAAATATTTTCTATCTCTATTTTTCCGTAGTAAAGCTCTCTCACGTAATCTTTCACTTTTTCTATAACCTCTTCTTCAGGAACCTCTTCAGAAACTGTTGAAACCCTTACTGTATAAACCATAAAATCGGTTTCATCAACCGTAACAGCTTTATTTATATAAGCCCCCTTGATATTAAGGTTAAGATATGTAAAAACTCCAGCTATTTTATAGAAAAATGCTCTTTTATATCTGTCAACAACTGTAACTTCTGCGTATCCAAGCTCAGGGAAAAACTCTGAAATAAGTAGTATATCCTTTCCCTCATCCATCAGGCGTTTTATCAATTTTAAATGTTTCACTATATCATCAGCTGAATAGGTTCTCAGATAATCTTCTTCGGCAGACTCAAACAGCCTCTCAAGAAGTTTTTTATCAGTATCATCTTTTAAAAGCTCTTTTACCTTTTCGGCTTTTTTCTTCACTTTCTCATTTATAAGAGTTTTTACATCCTTTCCAGCATAAAACACATCAAGTGCACTTGTAAAAAGCTCCCAGAGTAAAGAAGCCTTCCATCTATCCCATCCACCAGGTCCCACAGCTTTTATATCGGCACAGGTTAAGAGAAACAGTTTTTTTAATCTTTCTTCTGTCTCACAGTTTTTCACAAACTCTTCTATAAGCTTTGGATCACTAATATCTCTTCTAAAAGCTAAAAAAGACATTAAAAGGTGATTTTTAATAAGCCATACAATTTCTTCTATCTCATCATCTTTAAAATCAAGTCTTTTAAGATATCTGTAAGCTATAGCAGCTCCAACATTCTCATGTTTACCTTTCTTTCCTTTTCCTATGTCATGTAAAAGAGCAGCTATAAAAAGAGTATGAGGTTTTTCAAGGTCATCAAGAATCTGGTAGTAGGAGCTGTTCTCTTTCAGCTTTTCCAGCTCTCTAACGGTCATTATAAGGTGAATATCTGTTGTAAATTTATGGTATGTATCAAACTGAAAATGTCCCCTTAATCTTTCAAAATCGGGGATTAAGGTGTCAAGAACCCTGCAGTCATGCATAAGTTCAATCACGTAAGAGAGTCTTACAGGTTTTAGAAGAATATCTTTAAACTTTTTCAAAACCGCCTTTTGCTGAAACGCTTCCTTTTCTGTTTCTGCTGAAAGTTTAAATATACTGAAAGCATCTGAAGATAAAGTGTATCCAATTTGCTGAATAAACTTAAATCCATCAAGTATGAGAGAAGGATTTTTTAAAACTTCTGTTTTTTTATCATCAAATATGTAGAGAGTGCCGTCATGCTCATAAAAATAATCGTTAAGCCTGTTCTCTTTTTTAAACACAGAAAAGATGGTTTTCTCGGTTTTCCTTGCAAACTCTCTTGATTTTTTGATTATCTCTCTTGTAATTATAGAAAGGTCAAGAGCAGCACTGAAATAGTTTTTCATAAAATTTTCAACACCCTTATTATCAGAAGAAAATCCGAAAAACTTTGCTACTTCTCTTTGAAGTTGAAAGCTTAAAATATCGCTTTTTCTTCCGCTGAGGATATGGAGATGATTTCTGACTCTTAAAAGGAAATCGTAAGCAGAGATAACATCTCTAAAACTTTTCCAGTCAAGGATGCTTTTATCAATAAATCCTGAATAGTTATCTATCTCAAAAACTATCTTTGCTATCCAGAACGCTTCATGTAAGTCTCTTAATCCCCCTTTACTTTCTTTTACATTTGGCTCCTGATAATAAACTGTTCCGAAAAACCTTTTATACCTTTCGTTTCTTGCTTTTATTATTTCATCTATTATGTTTTCCCTATTTTTTTTTAGAAATTTCCAGAACCTTTTCCCAAACTCTCCAACTATCCTTTCATCTCCTGCTACATACCTTATTTGTAAGAAATTAGTAAGAACACTTAAATCTTCTTGAGCAAGAGAAACAGCTTCATCAAGATTCCTTGGAGAATAACCAAGGTCTATGTTAAAAGAAAGCATGTAGTAGTAAAAAGCTTCAAGGTCTTCTCTGTAAGAATCTGTTAATTTACCTTTGTAAATAAGGTTAAAATCCATATCTGAATAGAAATTCAGCTCTCCTCTTCCGTATCCTCCAAGTGCTACAAGAGTTGCAGGAATGTCCCACTTACCGAAAAAATGTGGATAGACAGAAGTGAGAAGCTCATCAAGGGAATCTTTAAGTTCCTGAGCTATTTCAAAACCTGTCTTTTTTTCAAAATGTTTCTGTTTTATTTCTTCTCTTCTTTTCAAAAATCTCTCTTTAGCAACTTCAAGCTCTACCAACCCTATTCCTCCAGATAAGCAAGGCGCCACAGATGCTCAAATTTTTCTTTAAATCTGGCAGAGGTCTCTCTATCTCCCTTAATAATCACAATATTTTCATCGTTTCTCTTTTCAGCACTTACAGTCCAGTTAAAACTTCCAGTTATAACCACCTTTCCATCAATAACAGCAAATTTATTGTGCATCAACCCACCACCAGAACCTCTTTTAAATCTTACAGGAATTCCAGCTTTTTTCAAAATAGATGCAACACACCTTTTTGATTTTGCCGTTCCCTGGTCTATTATAACCCTTACTTTTATTCCTTTGTTATGAGCTGATATTAAAGCTCTGGCAAGTTTTTTGGATGTAAAGCTGAAAATAGCAGCATCTATAGATGAGTTTGCGTTTTCTATTTCCCTTATTATGGCAGAAGTGCATCCGCCTTTTGGAGAAAAATAGGATAAGATAGATACAGTTTCAGAAGCAGGAACAGTTTTATATGAAGCTTTCTCCTGCTGGAAAGAGCAGGAGAAAAATAAGATAGAAATAAAGAGAAACAGTAATTTTCTGCTTCTCACTTTTTCTGCTCCACTTTCACCTTATCAACAACTGATGAACCACCCATATACTTTGAACCAACTACAGAGAGAAATATGGAGTTGAGAATAAAAAGAGCCCCTAAAATAGCCGTAGTTTTTGTCAAAACCGATGCTGTATCAGCACCAAAAGCAGAAGATGCACTTCCTCCTCCCATTAGAGAAGAGATATCTCCTTTACCTGGCTGAATAAGAACAACAACAACAAGTAAAATAGCAAGAATAGCGTGAAGTATCAATAAAAGTGTAAACATAGATTACCTCCCAAATTTAACTATCTTTTCAAAAGAATCCACCTTAAGGCTTGCTCCACCTACAAGAGCGCCGTCAATATTTTTCATAGCCATTAAACCTTCAACATTTTCAGGTTTAACGCTTCCACCGTAAAGGATTCTGACCGAATCAGCTTTACTCTTACCATAGAGTTCTGTTAGCTTTTCTCTTAAAAAGGAGTGAATCTCTTCTGCAAGCTGTGGAGTGGCAGTTTTCCCAGTTCCTATTGCCCATACAGGTTCATAAGCTATAACAAACTCTGCACTTTCCGGAACTCCTTTAAGTCCCTCTGATAACTGTCTTTCCACAACTTCAAACGTTTTTCCTAATTCCCTTTCTTCAAGCAGTTCTCCAACACAGAGGACTGGTATAAGCTCATGGGAAACAGCTGAGAGGACTTTTTTATTTATCAATTCATCAGTTTCACCAAAAATATACCTTCTCTCTGAATGGCCAAGAATAACAAATTTACATCCTGCATCTTTAAGCATTATTGGAGAAACCTCTCCAGTAAAAGCACCTTTTTCCTCAAAATACATATTTTGAGCACCAAGATACACATTGCTTCCTTTTAAAACCTCAGCCATTGGATAAATTGATGTAAACGGCGGAGCTATCATAATATCTCTATCGGTAACATCCTTAACTGCTTCAATAAATCCCTTTGCAAACTCTATACTCTCTGTTACCGTTTTATTCATTTTCCAGTTTCCAGCAATTAAAGGCCTTCTCACAATCTCCTCCATATCAGGAAGCTTTTACAAGTTCATACTTTGGCTTACCAGAAAGAACAGCTTCTTTATCAATAATTACTTTTTTAACATCTTTTCTTTGTGGAACTTCAAACATAACATCAGTCATGATTTTTTCCATTATGGCTCTTAAGCCTCTTGCTCCTGTCTTTCTTTTAATAGCTTCTTTAGCTATTTCCCTTAAAGCTTCATCTGTAAACTCAAGTTCAACATTTTCAAGTTCAAGAAGTTTCTTATACTGCTTTACAAGAGCATTTTTAGGTTCTTTAAGAATTCTTACAAGATCTTCCTCTTTAAGTTCAGAAAGAGTTGCTATTACAGGTAATCTTCCTATCAACTCTGGAATTAAACCGAATTTTACAAGGTCTTCAGGTTCAACATGTTTAAGTAGCTCATCTCTTTCCATTTTCTTTTTATTAAGGTCAGCATTAAAGCCCATTGTTCCTTTACCGATTCTTTTTGCAATAATATCCTCAAGTCCGACAAAAGCACCACCACAGATAAAGAGTATGTTGGAGGTATCTATCTGAATATATTGCTGCTGCGGATGCTTACGTCCCCCCTGTGGCGGAACATTAGCAACTGTTCCTTCAAGAATTTTCAAAAGTGCCTGTTGAACACCTTCACCTGAAACATCTCTTGTGATTGAAGGATTTTCACTTTTACGGCCTATTTTGTCTATCTCATCAATATAAATAATTCCTCTTTCAGCTTTTTCAACATCCATATCAGCGTTCTGAAGAAGTCTCAAAAGGATATTTTCAACATCCTCACCAACATAACCAGCTTCAGTTAAAGTTGTAGCATCTGCTATGGCAAACGGAACATCCAGGAGCTTTGCAAGAGAACGGGCAAGAAGAGTCTTACCAGAACCTGTGGGCCCTATAAGAAGGATGTTGCTTTTCTCTATTTCAACATCATCTGCTGAACTCTGGGAAAAAATTCTCTTATAATGGTTATAAACAGCCACAGAAAGAACTTTCTTGGCTTCATCCTGTCCTATAACATACTGGTCAAGAAATTCCTTTATCTCTTTAGGTGTTGGCAACCTACCTGGTTCTTTTATAGATTTTTTCTCGTCACTTTGAGAATGAATCATTTCATAGCACTCATCAACACAGAAATTACAGATAGCAACGCCTTTTGGACCTGTTATTAGAGCTTCAACTACCGATGAATCTTTACCGCAAAATGAACATCTTCTCGGCGGGATTTGGGTTTCAAACATCCACATCACCTCAAAATTAAGATTTTACTTTTCTGACAGAGTAAATATAATACAACTTCAGAAAAAAGTTAATGGAGCAAATATGGTTAGAGTGAAAATTTGTGGGATAACAAATTTAGAAGATGCTTTGCAAGCTGTTGAAAGTGGAGCTGATGTTCTTGGCTTTATAATGTTCAAAGGAAGTAAAAGATACATTTCGCCAAAAGAAGTAAGAAACATAACCAAAAATCTCCCCCCTTTTATAGCTAAAGTTGGAGTATTTGTTAATGAAGATAGGGCTTCTGTTCTTGAAATTTTAAGCTATGCAGGGCTTGATTTTGCACAGTTGCATGGAGATGAAACGGTTAACTACTGCAAATATATAGGCAAGGAAAGAGTAATTAAAGTATTTCGCCTGAAATCGGAAAATGAAATTGCAAAGATTAAAGAGTTTGAAACGGTTTCTAAAGCGATTTTACTTGATACTTATAGTGAAAAATCTTACGGGGGAACAGGTAAAAGTTTTGACTGGAAAATAGCAGTTAAGGTGAAAGAGAGTATCTCAATTCCACTTATTCTTTCAGGTGGCCTTAATTTAAACAATGTAAAGGAAGCAATTAAAACGGTAGAACCGTTCGCTGTTGATGTATGTAGTGGTGTAGAAGAAGAGCCGGGCAGAAAAAATCATAACCTTGTAAGAGATTTTATTAGAGCGGTAAAGTGTAATAGTTGTTGACAAACTGCTAAAGTAAGCAGATATTATCTAACACAGAATTAGTGGAGGGGTGCCCGAGCTGGCCGAAGGGGCACGACTGGAAATCGTGTGTACCCTCACAAGGGGTACCGCGGGTTCGAATCCCGCCCCCTCCGCCATTAATTTAGTAAAATGGAAGATCAGGAAAGGCTGGGTCCTCCGCAACACCCGGAAGGTGAACCCCGCCAGGCCCGGAAGGGAGCAACGGTAAGCTGGAAGGGTGTGTGCGGTAAGGGTCCAGCCCCTTATTTATGTAACGGGAAGGATTTCTTAATGGGATACCTTGCAATACCCAGAAAGTATAGACCATCAACTTTTAAAGAAGTTATCGGCCAGGAACATATTACAGAAACGATAAAAAATGCAATCAAAACAGGTAAAGTAGCCCATGCCTATATCTTCGCAGGTCCGCGGGGGGTAGGAAAAACAACAACTGCAAGGATAATTGCAAAAGCTCTCAACTGCCAATCACCTGTAGATGGGGAACCGTGTAACAACTGTTCTGTTTGTGAATCTATAAATAAAGGTTCTTTCCCTGATGTGATAGAAATAGATGCAGCTTCAAATAGAGGAATAGACCAGATAAGGGAGTTAAGAGAAACTGTTTTTTACTCACCTGCACAGGGCAAGTATAAAGTTTACATAATTGATGAATTCCACATGCTTACTAAAGAAGCTTTTAATGCTCTTTTAAAAACGCTTGAAGAACCGCCTTCCCATGTTGTTTTTATTCTTGCAACAACAGAACTTGACAAAATACCTGCAACAATTCTTTCAAGATGTCAGCGGTTTTTTTTTAAGAAAGTTCCTGAAAAGAAGATTGTTGAAACTCTTGCCAATATATGTGATAAAGAGGGTGTAAACTATGAGGCGGAAGCTTTAAAACTTATAGCAGTTGCATCTGAAGGATGCTTAAGAGATGCAGAAAGCCTTCTTGACCAGTTAATAGCTCTTTCATCTGGAAATATAAAAACAGAAATAGCATCAAAATTTTTAGGAGTTTTAGGAAAAAATGTTTTAAAAGAGCTTATTCAAAAAGGATTTGAAGGAGACAGGCTTGGACTTCATGAAATACTTGAAGAACTTGATTCCACCGGTTACAATCCATCAACTATAATAAGACAACTTTTAAAGTTTGTAGAGGAAGAGTTTATAAATGAAAACAGTGACTTTTCTGAAGATGAACTAACAGCAGCTTACGAGATTCTCTCAAAAAACCTTAAAATTGTTGACTCTCATCCATTTCCTTTCACTGCTTTGCTCTTTTCCCTTTATAAACTTTCCTACTTTAAGGAAATTAAAAAGCTTTCTGAACTCTTAAACGGAAAAGATTTTGAAATTTCCACAGTTAGAAAAGATGAGTTCTTAAAAAAAAACAGTAAGTTAAATGATAAAGAAAAAGAAATTAACCCAAATGAGAAGGGAGAAAGTGGCTTTAACATAGCTTATTACATAAAAGAAAAAATAGAACAGGAAAATCACATTCAGATAATTCCCAAAAATGGTGTAGCCTATGATAGACTTTCTGAAATTCAAAAAGAACTTGAAAATCAATTTGGCAAGAAAGTATTGATAATTAAGCCTGAAAACGGAAATAAAAGATTAAAAGAAGTGAAACTTGATGAGGAAACCGAAAAAAAGGTTGATAAAATAATTTCCCTATTTCATGCAAAAATTGTTCCAGGATATCCGAGGCGTGAAAAATGAAAATTCTCATTATAGATGACGAAGCAGGGATAAGAGAAAGTTTATCCGGAATCCTTGAGGATGAAGGATACAGCATATCAACGGCTGAGTCGGGGAATGAAGGGCTTGAGAAGATTGAAACGGAGAATCCCGATATTATCATCCTTGATCTTTTTTTACCTGGAATACCCGGAATGGAGATACTGAAACAGCTTTTGAGAAAGAAAATAACAGAAAAAGCTGTTGTGATAGTTATTTCAGGCCACGGAAATATTCAAACTGCAGTAGAAGCAATAAAAAATGGTGCTTTTGATTTTATAGAAAAACCGATAAATTTTGAAAAGCTTTTAAGTGTTCTTGAAAAAGCAAAAAAGCAGCTATCCCTTCTTAAAGAAACGGTAATTTTAAAAGAGAAACTGTTTTCAGAAACAATTATTGGAAACAGTCCTGTAATGGAAAAACTAAAAAGAGAGATAGAAGCAGTTGCTCCTGTGGATAGCACTGTAATAATATACGGAGAAAGCGGAACGGGAAAGGAACTTGTAGCAAGGACAATTCATCAATTAAGTAAAAGAAGCTCCGCTCCATTTGTCCCAATAAACTGTGCAGCCATTCCTGACAATCTTATAGAAGCAGAACTTTTCGGATATGAAAAAGGAGCATTTACAGGAGCTAATGCAAGAAAAAAAGGAAAATTTGAAATAGCCGATGGCGGCACCATTTTCCTTGATGAGATAGGTGATATGCCTTTAATGGCACAATCTAAACTTTTAAGGGTTTTAGAAGATAAAGTGATAGAAAAAATAGGAAGCGTTGAAAGAATAAACGTTGATGTAAGAGTTATTTCTGCTACGAATAAAAATCTTGAAAAAGCTATAGAAGATGGAAGCTTTAGAGAAGACCTTTACTATAGGTTAAACGTTATTCCCATACATGTTCCCCCTTTAAGGGAAAGGGGAAATGATATTCTTCTTCTTGCAGATTACTTCCTTTCAAAGTTTTCAGCAGATTACAAAAGGGAGAAAATAAAACTTTCCGAAAGTGTTAAAGAGATTTTTCTAACCTACCATTGGCCCGGTAATATAAGAGAACTTAAAAATCTCATAGAACGGCTTGTAATACTTGCTAAAAAAGAAATAATAGAACCTGAAGACCTTCCGGAAAATATGTTTGCGAAGAAGAGATTTTCAATAAACAGGTTTCTCTCTATGCCTCTTAAAGAAGCGAAAGAAAAGTTTGAAAAAGAGTATATAATCGCCACTTTAAAGGAAACAAAAGGTGACATGAAACTTGCAGCAGCAAAAATGCAGATAGACCTTTCCAATCTTTACAGAAAGATGAATAAATACGGAATAGGAAATGACACTGTTTGATTTTTTCAACATTATAGGTCTTGTTGCATTTGCAGTTTCCGGGGTTTATAAAGGAATAAAAAAAGAGCTTGATATCCTTGGAATTTCCATTCTTGGATTCTTAACAGCTTTTGGCGGTGGTATTTTAAGGGATATAATTATAAACAGAATTCCTGTTGTTCTTACAGGTTATATGGACATATCTTTCGCAACAGGTGGAATTATTGCAGGAATGTTATTCTATAAGATTTTTAAAAAAGATATATCCACATCTACTACAGTAAAGATTTTTGATGCAATAGGCCTTGCTGCATTTACCATCTCCGGAGCTATCGTGGGAATAAACGCAGGACTTAATCTTGTAGGAGTTATCCTTTTAGCCGTTTTAACAGGAACCGGAGGCGGGATGATAAGTGATATTCTAACAGGTGAAGTGCCTTTTATTCTAAAAGAAGATGTGTATGCTACCTGTTCCATAGCCGGAGCTTTTATACTTTTTACTCTTACAAAAACATTTGGCTTTTCTCCAGAATCTGCCGGATTTTTTTCTCTTATATTTACAATGGCTTTAAGACTCACAGCGATTTACAAAAACTGGCATCTTCCAAGGTTTGAGTAAGATGGTAGAGATAGTTTTGGAAGAACTTAAAAAAAACAACTTATACCGAAAATTAAAGACAATTGAAGAAGTTGACGGAGTCAGAGTTAAGATTGGAGGGAAATGGTTTGTGAACTTCTCATCTAACGATTACCTTAATCTTGCTTTTGATAAAACCGTTGCAAATGAACATATTAAGTGTTTGAAAAACTGGGGAACAGGTGCGGGTGCATCAAGACTTATAACTGGAAACTTTCAAATTCACGAGGTGCTTGAAAAAGAACTTGCAAAACTTAAAAAAACAGAAGCAGCACTTCTTTTTTCTACTGGATATATGGCAAACATCGGAATTTTATCATCTATTATGGGAAAAGATGATGTTATTTTCAGTGATAAGCTAAATCACGCAAGCATAATAGATGGATGCAAACTTTCAAAAGCAAAAATATTTGTCTATGAGCACAATAATACAGAAAATCTTAAAACTCTCCTTGAAAGAGAAAGAAAGAGATTTAAATCAGCGTGTATAGTAACAGACTCAGTATTTAGCATGGACGGAGATATTGCTCCTCTTGATGAACTTTTTGAACTTTCTTTAAAATACGACACCTATTTTGTTGTTGATGACGCCCACGCTACCGGTGTAATAGGTTATTCATCTTTTGAGATATTTAACATCACACCAGCTGAAAATACTGTAATTATGGGAACACTTGGAAAAGCTTTAGGCACATTTGGAGCATTTGTAGCTTCAACTGAAACACTAAGAAAATTTTTCATAAATAAAGCACGTAGTTTTATATTCACAACTGCACTACCGCCTCACATAGCCTGTGCTACTCTTTATAATCTGAAACTGATTCCAGAAAGGATGGAGAAGCTGAAAAAAAATATAGAGCTTTTCCAGAAGCTCACAGGATTCAAAAGTAAAACTGCAATCTTCCCGGTGGTGGTTGGAGACTCTCAAAAAGCTCTTGATATTTCAGAAAAACTTTTCAAAAGCGGATTTATAATACCTGCAATAAGACCTCCCACCGTTCCTGAGAAAACTTCACGTCTTAGAATAACTCTATCTGCAGGGCATACAGAAGAGGATATAATAAATCTCACAGATACACTGAACAAATTAATCTGAAACCCTGTTTCTTCCGGCCTTTTTAGCCCGATACATCGCTTCATCAGCTCGTTTTATTGCATCTTCAATAGTTTCTCCCTCCTTTCTTTCAGCAACACCAATACTTACAGTTACTTTTATCTTCTTCCCTTCACCTATTTCAACTTCTGTTTCTTCAATATGTTTTCTAATTCTCTCTGCAAGTTTCTTTGCATTTTCTTTAGAGGTTTCTGGCAACAAAACAACAAATTCCTCCCCGCCATATCTAAAAATCTTGTCGTTGTCCCTTATTTTATCTCTTAATTTCCTTACAAGTTCTTTCAAAACTCTATCCCCTGCTTCATGACCGTACTTGTCATTAATAGCCTTAAAATGATCAATGTCTATCATAAGTGCAGAATAGTGTCTATCTTTAAACGATTTTTCTACATTTTCAAGTGCGTGTCTGTTAAATGCTTCTGTAAGTGCATCGGTAAGTGCTTTTTGAGATGCCGTTTTAAGCTTACTATAAACCATTTGAAGATATGTTTTCATTTCTTTGTTTATAAAATCTATTTTTGAAACAATATCGTCAAAAATATCTCCTGTAGCTCGATAAGAGCTACAAAATTTTTCTACTGAAGAAAAATCCCGCCTTTTCATCATATCAAGCAAGTTTAAAACCGTATTTTTTTGATTTTCAAGATACCTTACTTCTCCAACACACACGAGAAAAACTAAAATGATGACAAGAACGGAGGCTCCTACAAAAATAATCCCAATTCTATAAATGAAATTAAATAAATAAGAGTAATCCTTAGAAATACCTATGTAGCCCAACACTTTCCCTTTGAAATCCTTCATAGGATAAAAATAGACAAATTTATTTTTATCTCTTAAAAAACCTTTATTTAGCTGATTTTTAGAAAAACTTTCCTTTATATGAAAATAATAAAAGTTTTTATCTTTATGTGTTGCTCGTGAAATCCAAAAAGAAAAACTATCTTTATCAAGATTTTTTTCTAATATATTTCTGCTAAGAAGGTAAAAAACTTTCTCTCTATTTTCAGGCTTTGCCAGATAATTTCTAAATGTTTCAATGGAAATTCCAAAAGAAACTGCACCTAAAAGTTTTCCATTGTAAGATATTGGATATGAAGCTCTTAATCCTGGATATCTTTTACATATGAAAAAATAAGCGTCTGGAGTAAATGCAGATTGAATAAATTCAATATCTTCTCTATGCGAAAGAACAAGTGGTTTTGTGGATATAGAAGAAAAAGAGAAAAAATTAATATACGGATATTTAAAAAAATGCATCTCTTCAATTTTAAATTTATTATGAAGTGTTTTCCAGAAAAATTCAAACTCTTCTTTTATTCTAAAGGGGGTATTTTCAATGTAGGCTTCTTGAACTGTTTTATCATGAGAGATCATTAAAGCCTGAGATAAAAGCCATGTCTTTGTGTTATTCGTTACTCCAGCTATGTAAGACTGTGCCTCTTTCCTGAAAATTTTCTCCTCTTCCCTCTCAAAATTGAATTCAGATTTAACAAATATAAAATATGACACGGCAATTATAGAAAAGATAATGGCCGGAAGGAGTTTTACTGAAAGGGAAAATCCTCTTCTCAAATTTAGTCTCCAATACAAAATCTACAAGTTACAAATAAATTGTATCAAAAAATAGCATTATTTAAGAACAATTTTCATTAGATTTCTCATTAAATTCAAATTTAGTAATAATAAGGTTAAATATTATCTTTGAGCGAATAGATATTTTTCTCTTATCATGGTTAAAACAGCTAGAGCAGAAAGATCATAACCTGTAATGTAATACCTTGCCTCATTTACAGCAACAGATGAGATGGCAATTTTTCTATCCCCATTTTCTACAAACCCTGTAAACCACTCACACCTTCCTTCAGGATAATTAAGCTGAGAAAGGGTTCCTGTTTTCCCTCCAACTGTTAAAAAGGAATACCTGCGCAATCTTCTAAAAAATTTCTTTCCCGAAGCCGTACCAAATTTCACGGTGTTTATCATCATCTCTTTGATAATCTTTGCTGTTTTTTCTTTAATAACTCTTCCTATGATAACCGGCTTATCGTTTTTATAAATAATTTTTCCTTTATATTTAACCTCTTCTATAAGAGAAGGCATAACCATAATACCGCCGTTTTCTATTGTAGCGGATATCAAAGCTTCGTGAAAAGGACTAACTCTCACTTCTCCAAGTCCAGCAGCTATTAAAGCAAGATCATAATCATCAAGCGGTTTCCTTATAATTCCCCACGGGAAATTGTAATCTTCTCTGTTAAAACCAAAAGCGTGAGCATATTTAAAAAGTGTATCTTCTCCAATCAGCCTTCCAAGAACGCCAAAATACGGATTTGAAGAGTATGCAAATGAATGAAACATATTTCTATAAATTATATACCTGCTGTTAAACCACACTTCTGGAGAACATGAATCATCATGCCCCCGTGTTACAATTTTCTTTGAAGGACTTATCCCTTTTTCAAGAGCTGCTGCCGCAGTAACTATTTTAAAGGTTGACGCTGCAACAAATCCATTTTTTACAGTTAAATCTGGATAGTCAATACTGCTAACTGCCGCAAGGACTTTTCCTGTTGATGGTTCAATGGCTACAAAAGCTCCATACTTCAATTTATATCTTTTAAATTCTCTTTTTATACTGTTTTGAAGTTCAGGTTTTACAGTGAAAACGATTTCAGTTCCGTTTAAATCTCTGTAAACGTATCTACCATCTTCTTCTTCAGCCTTTTTAAAAAGTTTAAACTGATATAGAAAATCCCCTTGTAGTTTTGATAGGAAAAACCTGTATGACGTTTCATTTTCAGTTTCAACTTCAACTTTATCTTTCCCACTATCTTTAAAATTTGAATTCAACTTAACATCAATATTTGCTGAAGAATCTATAATAAAGGGAGACAAAACTATTAGTAAAATTATTAAAACTGCAAAAAATCCGTACCTGCTATTTTTACCCATAAAGTATTACCTCTTTCTTCAAAGTTAGCTTAAAATATATTCCATATATCAAAATAGTGTAGGATGGAAAGGTGTCTATAAAAGCGAAACTCATTGAAAAAGCGGTTAGTAAAAGCACTTCTCATTTAACTTACAGAAAAGACGATATTTTTTACCTTGAAGAAGCTGTAAAAAACCTATGGAACAACTATTTACCAAAAAACAAAGTGGTTTCTATAGGAGCAGTTGATGGAAGTTTGAACAAAAAGGATTTTCTTGGATTTATCCTTTATGCCGTTGGAGCTGTTTCTGTTTTTTTTGACAAAAATGGAAAGGAAAGTAATGACTGGGAAAATTACAATGTTGATGTAGGTACTCTTAAACCTCAAGAGTATTCAGAAACAAGACTTAGAATCTATATGGGGATTCTTGAAATAAAGGAGCTTATCAAGATAGGAAAAGAGAGAAAACCTGAAATACTTCTTCTTGATGGTTCACTGGTGGGAGATATTATAAGACCTGTTGTTTTTTCCAGCTATCTTGAGAAAGATTTAAGAAAAAAAGTGGAAGATGAATTGTTCCCAGAACTTATAGAAATTTTTTCAGAAAATGAAATAAATTCCAAACAGCTTGAAAACAAAATTATTGAGAAATTCCCAAAAGAATTTTTTCCATTAATAGCCGGCTACCTTGAGTATCTTGAGTATCTACTCTCCCTTGAAAAACTGATGAAGAATTATTTTGAAAAACTGGTTGCGATATCAAAACGCTCCTCTTCCAGAATATATAAGTTTGATTCAATAATGCCCGATATTTTTATATTTCAGCATTTTAACCTTCCTCCAGGATACAGCGAGCCTGTTGAAAAACAAATAACGCCAGAAGTTAAGTACAGTTTTCCAAAAATTTTTGAAGAGAGTTTTAGAGATTACAGAATAAAAATCTTTTATGTAAAATTTGAAAACTTTGTCTATAAAATAGAAACTGCTATAGACCCTGAATGTGTTATGGATTATCTAACTCATACAATAGTTAATGGTTATCCATACCCGTTAAAATCAGCTCACGACAAAGTTAAAATAGGGAAAAGTGATATGGATATTCTGTCCAATATATTGTTCATCAATAAACCAACAGGAAGAGAAGGAGTTGACACCTATTAATCAGGTGCCAAACTCTTCCAAAATAGCCTCTTTATAGGTTTTAACCATAAGTTCTATCTCTTCTTCAGAAATTGCCAGAGGCGGCATCATTACAAGCACAGGACCAAGCGGTCTTGTAAACACCCCTTTTTCAACAATTCTACGAGAAATTCTTCTACCAACATCTTCCTTCCATGAAAAAGGCTCTTTCGTTCTTTTATCTTTCACAAGCTCTATTCCGACCATAAAACCTTTTTTCCTTATATCACCTACATTGGGAAGCTCTTTTATCTCTTCATCAAGCATTTTGTGAAGAAACTCTATTTTGGAACTTAAACTTTCCGGCCAGTTCTTTTTTTCAAAAAGCTCTATGTTTTTTAATGCAACTGCACATCCAAGTGGATTTCCGGTAAACGTATGCCCGTGAAAGAAAGTTTTATTGCTACCGTAATCTCCTCCCCAGAAAGCCTGATAAACTTCATCTGTGGTTAAAGTGGCTGAAAGCGGCATATATCCTGCAGTTAATCCTTTAGAAACCGCCATAATATCAGGAACAACATTTTCAAGCTCACAGGCAAACATCTTTCCCGTTTTTCCAAAACCTGTAGCTACTTCATCACAAATTAAAAGAACACCATATTTATCACAAAGCTCCCTTACACCTTTTAAAAACCCTTCAGGATGAACAATAATTCCTGCAGCTCCTTGAACAATAGGTTCCATAATAACAGCAGCAATCTCATCTCCCTTTTCTTTCAAAATACTTTCCATCATAGAAAGGGAGTAATCTTTACACTCTTCTTGAGTTCCTTCAAATCTATAAGGAAAAGGAGAAGGAACCTTAAAAGTTTCAAACATAAGCTCCTTATACATTAAGTGAAAAAGATCAATACCGCCGATACTGACAGAACCTATAGTATCACCGTGATATGCATCTCCGAGTTTTATAAATTTCGTTCTTTTTTTCTCTCCTTTAAGTTGCCAATATTGATAAGCCATTTTTAAGGCAACTTCCATTGCTGTAGAACCGTTATCAGAGTAAAAGACGTGATTCAAACCTTCTGGAGTTATATCCACAAGTTTTTTTGCAAGTTTAACAGCAGGCACATTTGTAAGCCCAAGCAGTGTTGAATGAGCAATTTTATTAATCTGTGAAATTAAAGCATCGTTGAGCTCTTTTACATTGTGACCGTGAACATTACACCAGATTGAGCTTACAGCATCAAGATACCTTTTTCCATCAGTATCATAAAGCCAGCAACCTTCTCCCCTTTCTATAACTATCGGTTCATGCTTTACATATTCTGCCATCTGAGTAAAAGGATGCCACACATACTTTTTATCCCACTCTTTTAGATACTCCATAAAACCTCCTATCTAAGAAATTCAATTTCTTTATCAAGATACGATGGAAGAGAATCGTAAGGGAATGGTAAAGTATCATCAGTTATATAATAGTATGCAACATTGGAAGATGAAAAAACTTCTTCCATTTCGGTTTCATTTGCATCGTAAACTATACACACACTTTTCTCAGGATAGGAAGAGTAGCAACTGTCGCTTTTAAATGAACTAAAATCGTGTTCAAAAATAACAACAAGATCGGCAATAGAAAAATAAACATCATCAGGATTTGTGCCAGGATTTAAAACTATAAAATAGGAGTTTCCTGTAATTTCGCTCCACTCATTTATGTAAGCCACAAGCTCTTTATAATAAGCTACATTATCTTCTGTTCTTGTTACTTCATCTATAAAAAAACCTTTTATCTCAGGGTATTCTTCTATCCAGATATCTATATCATTTTCAACTTCTAAAATGTCTCTATTTCCATAATCTGTATAAACGTAACCTACAGGAAGCTTGCCATTATCATCTAAAGCCTTAATAAATTCCTTATACTTGTAATCAAGGTTTCCATCACAATCTAAAGGTCCCCCGCAGGGATTAACAACCACAATCTTTAAAACATCAGAAGGAGCTGAAAACACGTATTTCCAGGCATCTTCGGTAGGATAAAAATAACCAGGAAGTAAAATATAACCACTTTTATTTTCCTCAACTTTCTTTACAGAACATCCAGAAAATAAACATGCACCGGTTAATATAAGAAAGAACATCTTTACCATTTTAGAACTTCCCTTTAACCGTAATTTCAAGTAAATTATATAATGTTTAAAAATTATATCAGGGAGGCATTAAATAATGAGAAAATATCTAAAAGGATTGGCTGTGTTTTTAGTAGTTTTAAACCTTGCTTTTTCCACCTATGCAAGAGCAATCACCTACAAAGAGATAAAAAATGCTTATCATAAGTCATTTCTTTACGAGAAACAGAAGGATTATAAAGATGCCATAAGAGCTCTAATGCCGGTTTATGAAGCCTATCCCAACGGATATACGGTTAATCTGAGACTGGGATGGTTATACTACCTTTTAGGTAAGTATAAAAATTCGGAAGAGCATTACAAAAAAGCCATCAAAGCTGCTCCTTACGCAGTTGAACCAAAACTTGGTCTTTCTCTTCCCTACATGGCACAAAAAAGATGGAAAGATGTAGAAAATCTGATGTATAAAGTTTTAAAAAGCGACTTTTACAACTTTTACGGAAACCTACGCCTTGCTGTTGCACTTAGAAACGAAGGAAAAGGAAAACTTGCAGAAGAGGTCTCAAGAAAAATGCTTACACTTTATCCTTCAAATGTTCCTTTCCTGACCGAACTTGCCCTTGACCTTTTATCACAGAATAAAAAGAAGGAAGCTTATGCCGTTTTATCAGATGTCTTAATCCTTGACCCTGAAAACCAGGTAGCAAAATACTATCTTGGAAAAAACTAAATGAAATATAAAGAAGTCTCTGATTTTTTAGTAGAAAAACTTAAAACCGAAAATGTTTTTATAGCCGTGAGAAACTCCCCCTCACGGCTTCTTCTTGAAATCTGTAAAAAAAGAAAGAAGCCGATTATCGGAAAACACGCAGGCACACTTCAAGAACTTGCCTTAAACCTGCTTTCAAGTAGATTTCAAAATCCCACAATAATGACAGACCAGGAAAGGTTATTTATTGTCAGAAAAAGTTTAAAAGATATGAAACATCCTTTATGGAACTCACCAAGCTATGTAAAACTTGCAGATAACAGAATACGAGAATTTAAAGAACACAATATTCAACCTGAGAAACTGTATAAAGTAGCAGAACGTGTAAATCCAAGATTAAAAAAGAAAATAAAAGAAGCGGCAAAACTCCTTGATATTTACAATAACAACGTTTTAAAATCTGAAATGTTTGACATTTTTTCCCTTTTTGAAATGGCAAAAGGCATAAAACCTGAACATGAAAAAATAGTCCTTTTTTTTCTACCACAGATACTCCCGCTTGAAATTGAATTTCTTAACTCTCTAAATATTCCAATTACCGTATTTACCTATAAGCCCAACACTTCCATCTTTACAAAATTAAACAAAGAAAATCTTAAACTCGTTAAAAACTGGGAAGTCATAAAAGTTGAACCATCTCTACTTGCAAATACGCTTTCAATGGTTCCAGAAGAGATCGTTTCCGGTTCTGATATAACGGTAAATTCTTACCTTGGAGAAAGTGAAGGAATAAAAAAAGTAGCTTTAACTGTCAAAGCATTGCTCAATAAAGGAATACCACCTGAAAAAATCGCAGTAATAGGCAGAGATATACAGGGAAAGGAACTGCTTTTCTACCATTATTTTAAAATTTATAAAATTCCTTTCCACCTTCAGTATGAAGGTGTTCCTGTAACTGCTCATCCTGTGGTTAAAAAGTTTTTAAGGGAAATTGAAAAAGAAACTGAAAGCTACTCTTTGCCTGACTGGTGTAGAAAATTAAAAAATTTTGTTATCTCTCATACCGATGAAGAGAGTATTATTGAAGAAATAGAGATTTTACAAAAAGAGATAGACAATCTTTCAGTAAAAGGATTTATAGAAAGCAACTCTTACAATCCTATAGAATTTGTAAAATTCTTTTCTCTTCTTACAGAAAACAGAACATATCTTATAAAAGAAACCGAACCACTGGGAGTTTTCATTGGCTCACCTGAAGCGATACCTGAAACTGGAGCAGAACATATAATCTTTTTTGATATCTCAAACGGAACATATCCGAGAGCTTTTCCTTTTGACCCCGATTTTTCATACAGGGAAAGAGAAGAAATAAACAACCTTCTCAACATATCCAATCCTCTTCTTGAAGCTCTACCTGGAAGAGAAAAGTTAATAATGTATGAATTTCAAACTTTTTTTAACTCCATAGCACACCATCCAGAATCTATCCATTTCTTCTACGATAAAACAAAAGGAGAGTCCATCTTTGTTTCTATCGTTGAAAAAGTATCCAAAGTGAATAAGATGGAAAAAAGCCTTATAACAAAAAAATCTGAAGGTATTTTAAAGGTTTACAGGAGAGAAAAGAGACCTGAAAACCTTCTGGAACTTGGAGTTGATGGATGGTTGAAGAAATTACAGGGAGAAAAAAGTTACAACTTTATATTTAAACCTGAATTTATCAGAAAATTTCTCCCTCAAGAAATTTCGGTTACAGATATTTTAAGCTATATGGACTGTCCAGCAGACTTTCTTTTCTCAAAACTTCTTAACTGCACCTTTTCAAAAACAACAGAAATCATAGAAGGAGAAATTTATCACCAATTTATAAATAGAGCATATTTTAATAAGAAAAAAGCAGAAGATATTTTTGAAGAAGTTTTCAGCGAAATAACCGAAAAATATGAAGATGAAGTAATCTTTTACATAAAACCTTTTATAAAGGAAAACGCACTGAAATTTATAAAGCAATTCAAACCAGAACTTGAAATTGTTGAACAGGAAAAACCGATAAAAATAAAATTTAAAAATTTCACATTTTCAGGAAGGATAGACTGGCTTGAAATCTCAAGTGATAGAGAAAAAGTGAAAATTGTTGATTTTAAACGGGGAAACGTTAAAAATAGAGAGTATCTACCTGGAAACAAAAAATCATTTCAGATTATACTTTACGGCTTAGCCCTTTTTAATAACGGAGACGTTTTTAAAACAATAAACAAACTCCCCAACATAAAATTTAGTTTTGTAAGTATTCCAAAATTTCATCCAGAAAGCGACAGAGGAATTGAGGAGTTTACTGCAAAAGAATATGAAAAAGAGATAAAAAAATCTTTAACATGGATAGGCGTTACCATTAAGCTTATAAAAGCCGGATTTTTCCCACCGCTTGAGATAAAACCTCAAAAGAAAAATATCGTTAGGTTAGTTGTAAAAAGAAACGATAGTTATGAATTTTTCACTACAGAAGAAGACCTTAAGCATTTTACAGAAACAGTCAGAAAAATTTTTAGAAAAATAGAATTAAAACTGTGGAAATATTAAATTTCCTAACAAAAAATTAACAAATTTACCTTAATTTGCTGTTTTATAAAGCTTGACATCAAAAATTTTAAAAAGTAGGATATAAATGTAAGATTATCCATTACCATGGAGGGTATGATGAGAAGAAAATTGGCTTTGAGCCTTCTGGCAGTTCCCATTCTGATAACTGCTTCCTGCGGAACAAAGAAAGAAGTTAAAGTTACACCACAGCAACAAGAAGAAACTGCAATGTTGGAAAAAAAGTATAAAAACCTCCTTGATGAAATTGACACACTGAAAGAAAAACTTGCAAAAGTTGAAAGTGAAAAGAAAGCAACACAGGAGAGAATCACCTATCTTGAAAACCAGATAGCAATTCTTGAAAGTGAAAAAGCAAGACTTCAGGAAGAACTTCAATCAATGCCTTCAAGAGAGGAGCTTGAACAAGAACTGCAACAGTTACAAGCCCAGGTAGGGGGTGAACAATGAGAAAGTTAACAGGAATATTAACAGCTTTTGTTATCGGAGCTTCTGTATCAACATCTATTGCTGCTACTTCTTGTCCAAGTAATATTTCTAACTATACAACTTGCGTTGCCGAAAACACTACAAAAATTGAGAACAAAGCACCAATGAATGTAGAAAATGAGAAAGTTACAGCAAATACTTATGCTGAACTTGAAGAAAAATACCAAAAAGCTCTTGAAGAATATAACAAACTTAAAGCTCAGCTTGAGAAAGAGGAACAAGAACTTGCAATGCTTAAAGCGAAAGAGGCAGATCTTCTCAGAAGATATAATCTTCTTTCTCAAGAAGTAGCCGAACTGAAAAAGGAGATTGAGTATAGAAAACAGCTTGAAGCAAAGATAGCCGCATTAAAGGCAAAACTTAAGAAAGCCGAAAGCAAAGTTGAAAAACTAAGAAGAGCTTTTATGGCTTTGCCAAAAAGCTACAGAGTGGTTAAAGGAGATACTCTGTGGGGGATAGCTTCAAAGAGCTACATCTACAACGACCCATGGCAGTGGCCCTTAATTTACAAAGCAAACAGAGATCAAATTAAAAATCCACATCTTATCTATCCAAATCAGGTGTTTGCCATTCCAAGAAACATAACGGCAGAAAAAGTTATCGAAGCAAGAAAAGAAGCTTTGAGAACACCACCACCTCCAGGGGTTAAACCCAAGAAAGTTGGGCCTGTTAGAGCTGAAGATGTCCCATCAACAGCTACAGATTATTTTCTTTTTATGCACGAATAAAATTCAAGGGGGATTTCTTCCCCCTGTTCTATCTTGACTTATCCCTGAATAAGAATAATTTTACTTGTGAGTTGTTTACTACTTCAGAAAGAGGTGATATAATTGGGGAGAAAAAAAATTCCCCTTTCATTTATTGAAGACCTGCTTTCAAGAGTTGACATAGTAGATGTTATATCTCAATATTTAACTTTGAAACAGGTTGGAAGAAACTACTCAGCTCTCTGTCCTTTTCACCCTGAAAAAACTCCTTCCTTTGTTGTCAGTCCTGAAAAGCAGATTTTCAAATGTTTTGGATGCGGAGTTGGTGGCACAGCTATAACCTTTATTGAAAAATATGAAAATCTTTCTTTTTATGAAGCTGTAAAAAGGCTATGCGAGATAACAGGAATTGAGTTTCCATCAGAATTTTCAGAAATAGATGAAGAAACAGATATACTGTATGAGACCGCTTACGAAGTAGCTAAATATTTTCACTCCAAAGTAGAAAAAATAAAAGATTATCTTTTAAATAGAAATTTAGAAAACACGACAATCAAACGATTCTTGCTTGGATACGCACCTGAAACCTACCTTAAAGATCTTAAAAAAGATAGAGAAATCCTTAAAAAACTTAATTTAGTAACCGAAAAAGGAAAGCCGTTTTTTGCGAACAGACTGATAATCCCTATTTTTAACCATACAGGAAAAATTGTAGCATTCGGTGCAAGAGCCTTAAGAAAAAATCAAACTCCCAAATACATAAACAGCCCTGAGAACGATATTTTTCATAAAGGAAACATACTTTACGGATTCTATCAGGCAAAAGAAAACATTCTAAAAGATAAAGAAGTGATAGTTGTTGAAGGTTATTTTGACGTAATTTCACTGTTTCAGGCAGGGATAGAAAAAGCTGTAGCACCAATGGGAACATCCCTAACAGAAAATCACGCAAAAACTTTAAAAAGATATGCAAAAAAAATTGTTCTCTTTTTTGACGGAGACAGTGCTGGAGAAAGAGCAACCCTTAGAGCTGCTGAAATTTTCGCTAAACTTGGTGTTGAACCGTTTATTGCAAGACCTCCTGAAGGAGAAGACCCAGACTCCTTATCCAGAAACAAAAAACTGTTAGACGAAATAATTTCTCAAGCGCTACCCCTCTCTAAATATCTGATAAAGCTTGCAAAAACTTCTTCTTTAGAAGAGAAAACAGATACCATAAAACAGGTTGTTTCCATATTTTCCTATTTTGATACTGTAGATCCTTTTAAATTGAGAAGATTCCTTTCAGAGCTTTCTGTGGAAACAGACAGTGATATTAAATGGCTTAAATCTCTAATAAAAACTGCAAATAGAAGTTTTACTAAAGAAACAACTTCTTCAAAACTTCCAACTCCAGAATATGAAAAAGCTTTTATAAAAGGACTACTTGAAAGAAAAATTCCTTCTAAAGTAGAAATCTCTCCAAACCTTTTTATTTCCGATGAATGCAGAAAACTTTACATACTTTTAAAACACAGCGAGAAACCACCAAATCCTATTGAACTTGAGAAAGAGTATCCAGAGCTTGGCGGAATCCTTGCAGAACTCTCTTTAACTGAATTCACAGAAGATGAGATTAAAGCCGCACTTTGTAGAGTTTTAAAAAAGGAAATTGAGAGGAAACTAAGAAATGTTAAAGAGTTTAACATTAAGAAAAAACTTAAGCTTATGTCAATAAATCTTTCAAACAAAGAGGTTGGGGGAATAGAGGATATACTTTCATGTATCAATTAAACCTTAAGGAGGTGCAGCCTTGGAAAAAGGTCACTTTGAAGAACTTATAGCCCTGGGGCGAGAGAAGGGCTATGTAACCTTTGATGAACTTATAGAACACATAGACGAAGAAGCTCTCACCCCCGAACTATTGGAAGAACTCATGACGCAGCTTGACGAATACGATATAGACATTATACCAAAAGAGGGTGCCGAAGCAATAGACCTTTCCAAACTTCAGATAACAATTTCCCCGGACACCATGCCCCGTTCTGATGATCCGATAAGGCTTTATCTTAGAGAAATGGGCGGAATTCCTCTCCTTAAAAGACATGAAGAAATAACCCTTGCAAAGAGAGTAGAACTTGGAAGAAAAGCACTTATAAGGTATCTGCTTAAAACTCGTAAAGTTCTTGATTTTATTCTTTATGCAGATGAAGAGATTAGAAACGACAGATTAAAAGTAAGGGACATATTGCGTTCTCCTGATGATTTCGCAGAAGGTGGAGAAGCTGAAAGGAGAAAAAAGTTTTTTGCAATAGTGAGCCAGATAAAGGAAATTCTGCCTGAATTTGAAAAAAGATATGCAACATACCAGAAAAGACCGAGAAATAAAAAGAATAAAAAAGAACTTCTTAGGGTATGGGCCAATATAAATATTTTACTAAGACAGCTTCCACTTTCATTTTCCATATACGATTCAATGGCTGAAGATCTTTACTGTAAAATGAGAGAGCTGAAAAAATGTGAAAAAAACATTCAGAAATTAAGCGGTAAGCTTTCCTTTCTCGGAACTCCTATAGAGAAACTTCCAAAAATGTTTGATAATCCAGAAATTCAGGAAAAGATAGATAACTCCAAATACACAACACGGGAAATTAAAAAGTTTGTTAATAAATACCTCCACTACAAAGAAAGATATACAAAACTGTCCCAAGAAATAGGAATGCCTAAAAGAACCTTTTACGAAATAGCTGAGAAAGTTTATTACTATAAAAAAGATTCCCAGGAAGCAAAGCAAATTCTTGTGCGTTCAAACTTAAGACTTGTTGTAAGTATAGCGAAAAAGTATATAAACAGAGGACTTCAGTTCCTTGACCTTATTCAGGAAGGCAACATAGGGCTTATGAAAGCTGTTGACAAGTTTGAATACAGAAGAGGATACAAATTCAGTACTTATGCTACATGGTGGATAAGACAGGCAATAACAAGAGCAATAGCTGACCAGGCAAGAACAATAAGAATACCCGTTCATATGATAGAAACAATTAATAAGCTTATAAAAGTTTCCCGTCAGATGTTCCTTGAAATGGGAAGAGATCCTAAACCTGAAGAGATAGCAGAAAGATTGAAAATGCCTGTAAGTAAAGTAAGGGCAATAATGCAGATTTCCCAGGAACCTGTATCCCTTGAGACGCCTATAGGAGATGATGAAGACAGCACACTGGGAAGTTTTATTGAAGATGTTAAAAGTCCAATACCTGAAGATATAATTATTAAAAATGACCTTAAAGAAAAAGTTTCCCAACTTCTTGCAGTGTTAAACGAAAGGGAAGCGGATGTTTTAAAACTTCGCTTTGGACTTGATGGCCATCCTGAACACACCCTTGAACAGGTTGGAAGAGCTTTCAAGGTTACAAGAGAAAGGATTAGGCAGATAGAGTCAAAAGCTCTTAAAAAGCTAAGAAATCATGGTCTTGATATTGATTTAAGTATATTCCTTGAGAGGTAGGACTTCCCTGCCTCTCCTTACCACATTCAAGAAACTTCTAAAATCTTCTAAAATTGGAGCTTTAATATCTATCCTTTTCCCATTAACAGGTGATTTAAAGGAAATGTGTTCAGAATGAAGCATAATTCTTGGAGCAAATCTTAAAAGAAAAGGGAACGTTTTTTTCCAGTATAGAAACTCTCCTGCCACCGGAAAGCCCAGCATGGAAAGATGTCTTCTTATCTGATGCTTTCTCCCTGTTTCTATCCTGACATCTACAAGGGTTGCATTTTCAAAAATCTCAACAGGTTTTATAAAAGAAACTGCATCCCTTCCATCAAGCTTAAAAGAGAGCATTTTTTCTAAGAAAAATCTTCCTGAAATAACTGCTTTGTAAGTTTTAGTTATCTTTTTTCTTTTAAAAATTTCAACCATAGCATAAAAAACTTTTTTATCTTTAACAAAAATAACAGCACCTGAAGTCTGTTTATCAAGCCTATGAACAGCATAAATATTTCCATATTTTCTTCTTAAAATTCCTTCTAAGTCAGGCTTATCATTGTTTGTGTTAATAAACGGAGGCTTATTAACTACAAGGAAAATTTCATCTTCATAAAGAACTTCAATATCAAAGTTTTTTTGAAAAAGGAATTCAGATACAGAAAACTCCACAGAATCTTTAAAAGAAAGAGGAAAATTTCTCTTCCTGACTTTCACACCGTTAATAGATACAACTCCTTCATCAATCAATCTTTTTACCTTTTTACCAGAAAATCCTGTAACCTGAGTAATAACAGATGCAAGAGCGCCTTTCCTGTTTCTTATAAGAAAAGAGGAAAATACCATTTAGCAATCTCCAGAAATATTTTAATATATTAAGCAAACCTTTTTAAGGAAAAAAGATGGCAACAGTATTATACTCTGACATATTTCTAAAGCACAACCTTCCATCCCATCCTGAAAATGCGGAAAGACTTAAAAGCTTTATGAAAACTGTATCTCAATTTCCGCTGAAAGTATTAGAGTCAGAACCTGTAAATATGAAACTCCTTGAGAAAATTCATGATAAAAGGTACATAAGCAAGGTTAAAAGTGCTTCAATGGCAGGATTTGATTATCTTGACCCTGATACCTATGTCAATGAGTACAGTTTTAAAGCTGCTGTTTTTGCAGCAGGAGCGTGTGAAAAAGGAGTAGAACTGATAAAAGAAGGAGAGAAAAGTGTGTTATGTGCTGCAAGACCTCCCGGACACCACGCAGAGTTTAATAGAGCCATGGGATTCTGCCTTTTCAACAACATTGTTGTGGCAGCTATAAAAGCTCTTAAAATTGGCTTTAAAAAAATTTTCATTGTTGATTTTGACGCCCATCACGGTAACGGAACCCAGCATCTGATAGAAAACTATCCTCAAATATTCTATTTTTCAACTCACCAGTTTCCTTTTTACCCGGGAACAGGAAGTATAAAGGAAAACAATTTTCACATCCATAATATTCCTTTACCTTCAGGAAGCGGAGATGAAACTTTTATTCCTATATACACAGAAACTTTACCTGAAATTGTCCATAGCTTTTCTCCAGAAATTTTACTTATATCAGCAGGATTTGATTTCCATACTCTTGACCCCCTAACAGGTCTTAATGTTTCTGATAAGGGAACGGAAATTGTAATTAAAAGTGTCTTCAAAATTGCAAAAACAGAAAATATACCAATACTTTTAACCCTTGAAGGCGGATATAACCTTAGAGTTCTTGAGAAGGCTGGAGAGATTCTGTTTGGGGAACTTTCCTCTTTCCAAGAAGATATGCTCCAACAAAAGCAGTAAAAGGTGCAGTAAGAATCAATCCAAAACTTCCGGTTAATGTTTTAATAACTTCCGCTGAAACAAAAATTATGTTAAGCATCGTATCAACTGGAACACCTTCTGCCATAAAATACATAAGAAGGGTCATATATCCACCACAGTAGGCAAGAAGGAGCGTTGTAACCATTGTTCCAACCACATACCTTCCTATTCTTACTCCCGAAACCATAAGCTGAAATCTTGAAAGGTCAGGATTTCTGTTTGCAATCTCATCTATACTTGCTGCTATGTCCATAGCTATATCCATAGCAGCTCCGGAAGCTGAAATAAAGATAGAAGCTATAAAAATCTGGGTTAAATCAAGTTTTCCAAATCCTGCATAAAGAAGCGTTTCTGAAAACGGCATAACAGCACCGTTTATATGACTTTTATATGTAAAAAATAGAGCAAGAACGCAGGTTGTAGAGATTCCCAGCATTGAACCTAAAAAGGCTGCGACTCCTCTTCTTGATATACCGGCAACAAGAAAGATAATTGCTGTTGTAAGAACGGCAACCACTCCAAGAGAAAGAAACACAGGATTTACACCTTTTAAAGTGTAAGGTATCAGAATTTTCCATATAACAAGAGCCGTAAAAAGAAAAGACAGGAGCGCTCTTGCTCCTGTCCATCCACCAAATATCAGCACCGCAGCCACAAACATAACAAAAAGCAAAAACTCTGTTCCAAGCCTGTAATAACTCTGCGGATTAACAAATATTATTTTTCCTTTGCTGTTAACCGTCAAAATCACAAAAGCTTCATCTCCCGGTTTAAAAAGTTTATCTCTATCAAGCCTTCCAAGTAAAGGATTGTCAGCTTTCAAAACTTTCCCTTTAAAAGGACCATCTTCTATCTTTAAAACAACATCCTGGTTTCCCGTTTTTATCAATCCGTGCTGCCTTACATCACTGTTATCCACTTTCAGTATGGTTCCTTTACACCTTACAGCATTCTTATCAATTCTATTTGCAAACTCATTGGGAAAGAAGAATAGACCTATACTCAAAATCAGAAACAGCAGTGTAACAGCAGCATCTTTATGTTTCAGGAAACCACCCATCAATATCCCCTTAGTTAGCGTAAGTGTAAGCAGCGTTTTCAGCGTAATGAACAACAGGTGCATAACCCATAGCTTTCATAAGCTTTTTAGCTATATCTGTGTTGTCGTAAAATCCGTTAAACATTTCAGCACCAACACCTACAGCTGATGTTGGAACAGGAACACCGGTGTGCTTATAGGATGTCCAGCCCATACCTGCATGATGGTTAAGAATGTGTGTAATTGTTACTGTAAGAGGCTCATAACCACCATAGAGAAGATACTTGTAAGGATCTTTCTTTCCTTTTGCATTATTCATACTGTCCATAAACGCAACTTTAAGCTGAGCAACTTCATAAGGCTTCAAAACAAGAGGGTCTGTTGATAAACCTTCAAATTTAAGACCAAAATACTTTGTTATTAAAGGTTTAACATCTTCAAAAGTAACGTTCCCTTTTCTTTTAAGTTTTTTAACTATTTCATCTGTAAATCTTTGATATGACATATCTTGAGCGTGAAGAACGGCAAAGTTTGTTGAGTATTTTGTGCCGGCAAACCCAAGAGCAAGACCGCCAGTTTCATGATCAGCAGTAACAACAATAAGTGTTTCATCAGGATGTCTTCTATAAAAATCGTAAGCCACCTTTATAGCATCGTCAAAGGCAAGAGTATCCTGAATAGCGGTTGTTCCATCGTTGGCATGACACGCCCAATCTATCTTTCCACCTTCAAGCATTATGAAAAATCCATTCGGGTTATCAAGCAGTTCTATTCCCTTTTTGAGAAATTCAGCAAGAGTTATATCCTGCTTTGTCTGATCTATTGTGTAAGGAAGAGACTTTCCTGGCTGGAGCCTTGGGTTAATAACAACAACTTTCTCATCTCCTTTCCTTAAATTTTCAAACTCTTCTTTTGAAGTGATTATTCTGTATCCGTGATTTTTAATATACTCAATGGCATTTCCAACATAATGCTTACTGTTTTTCTTTTTATTGTTAGGATCCTTAAAACCGCCACCAGCAAAATAGTCAAAGTTACTCTCTGCAAGCTGAATAGCTATATCGTAGTAGTGGCTTCTTTTTGGAACATGAGCATAAAAAGCTGCCGGAGTAGCATGATCAATTGATGTGGAAGTTATAATTCCTATTTTTTTACCATCCTTTTTAGCAAGTTCTGCGATTGTTTCAAGTCTTTTTCCATCAGGAGTAAGCCCTATAACACCTATATTTGTTTTATGACCACAGGCAAGAGCTGTCCCCGCTGCTGCTGAACCTGTAATAAACCTGTTGGCAGCGTATGTTGTTGCCATTCCCTGAGCAGGAAGCTTATTCATCATAAGCTTTTCACCCTTATAATTTTCGGCAGCCATTCTCTGAGTAAAAGCCATCCCATCACCGATAAAGTAGAAAACATACTTTGCAGTTTTCCCTGCAGCCTGAGCAACTAAAGGCGGGAAAGCTAAAACACACGCAACAACAGCCATGAGGATCCTTAAAAATCCTCTTCTTGACACATCCTTCAACCCCTTCATCTTTACCTCCAGAAAATTTTAAAATTCCTGAGAGTAAAAGTAGCAGTTATTTTGTAAAGATTTGGTTAATTTAAACTTAAAGTTGGAAACTGATAGAATTAGTAAAAAAGAAAAATGAGGAGAAAATGAAAGAGAAAAAATTAACCTTTCTTCAAGCAGTTTCACTTGCAGTCGGAACAATGATAGGAGCAAGCATATTTTCCATATTCGGTGTCGGTGTTAAAATTGCTGGAACAGATTTACCGTTTGCTTTTATATTAAGCGGTATCTATGCCCTTATGGTCGGATATTCTTATGCAAAGCTCGGGACAAAAATAGTTTCAAACGCAGGGCCAATTGCCTTCATAGAAAAAGCAATCGGAGGAGGAGCAATAACAGGAAGCTTAAGCATTTTGATGTGGATAAGCTATGTAATATCTATAGCACTTTTTGCAATAAGTTTTGCAGGCTATCTTCTTCCGTTTATAAATATACACAATCCATCAATTCAAACATTCATTATAGTTTTCATAATTTCCCTATTTGGAGCTTTAAACTTTTTCGGAGGAAGTGAAGCTGTTGGAAAACTTGAATTCTGGATAGTTTTAATAAAAATCTTGATTCTTCTTCTTTTCATCGTGGCTGGATTTACCGTTTTTAATCCAGAATTTCTCCACTTTGACTTTTCTCCACAGGGTATAAAAGGAATATTGAACGCTTCTGTTATCTTTTTCCTTTCCTACATGGGATTTGGACTTATAACAAATGCAAGTGAAAATATAGAAAGTCCTGAAAAAACCGTGCCAAAAGCTATTTTTATAAGTATTATTGTTGTTCTCTTTATATATGTTTCTGTCTCTCTGTCAGCACTTGGAGCCATACCTGTAGATAAGCTCGTAAAATATCAGGAAAATGCCCTTGCTGTTGCTGCTGAACCGGCTCTTGGAAAATTAGGTTTTTTTCTTTTAAGCATTGGTGCTCTTATAAGTATCTCATCAGCACTTAATGCAACACTTTATAGCGGGGCAAATGCTGCTTACGCCCTTATGAAAAAAGGGTATATTCCGTTTCCCAGGAAACAGTTAAAAAGGGAATGGATGAGTGAACATTTTGGACTCTACCTGACATGTTCTATTGCTTTGCTATTTGCCCTATTTTTTAATATAACTTCTGTTGCTTCAATGATAAGCCTTATAACAACAGTAATTTACATATTTGTTATCTATTCACATTTAAAACTCACCGAAAATGGAAAAGTTGACGGAAACAAAGGACTGATTTTCTTTAACCTTATTGTTATCACTTTTGTAGCAGTTGAAATATTAAAATATCAATACATTTCAAATAAGAAAACATTTTTAGTATCAATATCTCTTTTCCTCATCTGCTTTATTCTGGAAACTTTCTACTACAGCAAACATAGAAAGATTACCATTTCAAGACCCTTTAAACTCCCATTTAATATCCCTTAAAGGAGAAGAGTATGATAAAGGAAGCTACTTTTGCAGGTGGCTGTTTCTGGTGTCTTGAAGAAACATTTTCCAAATTGGAAGGAGTTATAGAAGTTATTCCCGGCTATGCAGGAGGAACAGTTAAAAATCCATCTTATGAGGAAGTTTTAACAGGTGAAACAGGTCATGTTGAAGCTGTTAAAGTAAAGTATGATTCTACAAAAATCTCCTATAGAGAACTTCTTATAGCTTTCTGGTGTTGTATAGATCCTACAGATAAAAACGGACAGTTTGCCGATAGAGGACCCCAATACCAAACAGTTATCTTCTATCACAATGAAGAGCAAAAAAAGTTAGCAGAAAAGAGTAAAAAAATTCTTGAAGAAAGTAAGCTCTTTACCGAACCTATAGCAACCCAAATAAAACCATTTGAAAACTTCTATGAAGCGGAAGATTACCACAGAAACTTTTTTAAGAAAGAGCCGTTTAGATATGAAAAATATAAAGAGTTATCAGGTAGAGCAGGGTATTGCAAAATAGTGTGGAAAAAAAAGAATGGAAGGAAAATACTGGAAGAAAACCTTTAAGAAAAACTTTCAAATATAAAAAGTTTCAGATATTGACTTATACATAAAATTTACTAAAATTTCCAAAACTTCTGCCGATACTAAATAGCAAGTGCCAAAATCCATTAAGGAGACGGCGGATGAAAAAGCTCCTTAACAGAAAACTTGACAATCTTCTCTTCTTTTACGAATTGTATCTTAACGGTATTGATGAAGAAAATTACCTTGAGTGGGCTCTTCTCTTTAACATAAGGACAAAAATAGAAGAGGAAATAAGGAAAAACAGAAATATTAGCAATGCCTATATGAGAAAACTCTCAACACTTGATAATGAACTAAAAGAAAAAGCAAGTTTTTACAGCACCAAGGTGTTGTGTAGCAGATTAAGAAAAATGACATTTCCTAAACCACCTAAAAAATACTGGTGGTATTACCTTGATAAAAAAGAGCAAGAAAGTAGAGAAATCAAATCTGAAGCTTCACTTCATGAGAGAGAACCAAGTTGTAATTATGCTTAATTCTTACTTTTACTGCTTTAAAGTTAACCCCAACTTCAAGTGCTTTTAAAAATGTTTTTGAAAAATCAGGGTCAGTATCAAAATTCGGAGAAAAATAGCTCACATCTCTCATTACCATAACCAATATAGTTGCCTTAAAACCTTTCTCTACAGCATTAATAAGCTCAAGAAGATGTTTTCTTCCTCTGACTGTTGGAGCATCTGGAAAAAGACCTTTATCGCCAACTTTAAGATTACATCCTTTAACTTCAACAAAGTGATCACCGTCAAGTAGAAAGTCTATTCTGCTTTTTCCAAAAGCAACCTCTTTCTCAAGCTTTAAGGGAACAAAGCCTAAAGCTCCACTTTTTATAATGTTTTCTGCTATTTTTGAATGGATAGATGTATTAAGAAGGATAAAACCTTCCTCCATTTTTGCAGCCACAAGTTTTGCATCGGTTTTATAACCTTTAGGATTCAAAGCTAACAGTATTTCCCTGCCTTCTGTTAAAATTTCTTTTAACCGCCCTGTATCCGCAATATGGCAGGTTATCTTCTTTCCATCTTTTAGTCTGCACAGACCTACAAATCGATTTAATCTTTCCAGAAAATATCCGGCTTTTAAATCACCAAAATGAGCTTTTAAATCAAAAAGTTTTTCCATGATAGGTTTAAAAATAAGAAGGCAGGAGAGGGAGACACTCCTACCTTACAAAGATTTTTGAATTTCAAAATCTATATCTTTCCCAAGATGTCCTGTAGCATTTGCAACATGAACCACAACCTTCTTTGTTTCAGGATTATACTCAAGAACTGTTATTCCGCAATTTGCCTGTTTAAAAGCCCAGAATTTATCAAGGTCTGTTCCAAGAAGATAGCACATAAGAATTTTATTTGTTGCATCATGACCTACAATTACAATAAGCTCATCATCTGAATGTTTTGAAACTACATTTTCAAAGGCTTTTACAGCCCTATTATAAACATCCTGTAGAGATTCACCACCTTCTCCTGGCATTTTAACTGCAGAAGGTTTCTCCTTCCATAATCTGTAAAGTTCCGGATACTTATTTTCTACTTCTGAAGCTAAAAGTCCTTCCCACTCTCCGTGGTCTATTTCTTTAAAGCCTTCTTCAGTATTAACTTCAAGGTCGTGATGTTTCGCAATCTCAGATGCAGTATCAAAACATCTTTTAAGAGGACTTGAATAAACAGCCTTAACAGGGAAATCCTTTAAAGCTTCTCCTGCTCTTCTTGCCTGTTCTTTTCCTTCCTCATTTAAAGGAATATCCATCTTTCCCTGATACCTGCCTTCTGCATTCCAGACTGTCTTTCCGTGTCTAACAAGTATTATTTTCGGCATAGGCAAACTCCTACTCTATTGTCATTATAGCTTCATCAGGATTAACCTGATCACCAGGTTTAACATATATAGCTTTCACCGTTCCACTTATAGGTGCATGAACCTCATTCTGCATCTTCATAGCTTCCACTATAGCAACAACATCCCCTTCCTTAACCTGTTGCCCTTCTTCAACTCTTATTTCAACAACTTTTGCAGGCATAGGAGATGTTACATCACCCTCTTTTATAGCTTTTGGCCTTTTTGAACTGCTTGTCAACCCACCGCTTATTTCAACCTCTCCAGCGGTAGGGACAACTTCAACAAGCGGCTCAACTACAACTTCTTCAAGTCTTCCATCTATTTTAATAAAGTAAGGTTTTTTACCTTCTGTTTTGTGGCCAACACCTGCAATTTTCACATGGTAGCTTTCACCGTGAACATTGATAACAAACTCTGTAGGTGCAAGAGGTTGCGGGCAGAGATTTTCTTCCTCCATCGTATCTGCAAGATCCTCTTCAGAAATTGCAGGTATCTCTCCTTTTTCAACTTTCTCTCTCCATTCAAAGAACTCTTTAGCAACCTGTGGAAAGATACAGTAGGAAAGAACGTCTTCTTCAGACCTGGCAAGATCTCCTATCTCTTTCCTTCTCTGCTCAAGTTCTGGCTCAAGTAAATCAGCAGGTCTGCATGTTATAGGCTGCTCCTCTCCTAAAATCTTCTTGATAATTTCCTCTTTTATAGGAGCTGGAGGTTTACCGTAAAGACCCTTAACATAATTTTTTGTTTCCTGAGTAATCATTTTATACCTTTCACCTGACAGAACATTTAAAACAGCCTGAGTACCAACTATCTGGCTGGTAGGTGTTACAAGTGGAGGATAACCTAAATCTTCTCTGACTCTTGGAATCTCTTTTAAAACTTCATCAAGCTTATCAAGGGCTCCCTGCTCTTTTAGCTGGTTAACAAGGTTTGACATCATCCCACCTGGTATTTGATGTTCAAGAACTCCTGCATCAACACCTTTAAAGTCCATATCATATTTCTTATAGTGTTTTCTAACTTCTTTAAAGTGTTTAGCCATTTTTGAAAGAGCATCTTTATCAAGTGGAACATCATAACCAAAACCTTTAAAAACAAAAGCCATCGTCTCAGCACACGGATGAGAAGTATCAGAAGCAAGGGGAGAAATGGCAACGTCCATAATATCAGCACCTGCCTCAACTGCTTTAAGCTGTGCCATTTCAGCCATTCCACTTGTGCAGTGAGTATGAATATGAACAGGTAGTCCAACCTCTTCCTTGAGAGCTTTAACAAGTGAATATGCTCTTTCAGGAGATAGCAAACTTGCCATATCTTTTATTGTGATAATATCAACGCCCATCTCTTTATATTGAAGAGCAAGCTCTATGTATAAATCCTCAGTATGAACAGGGCTAACTGTGTAAGAAATAGCTCCTTCAACTATCTTTCCACACTCTTTCGCCGTTTCAACAGCAACTTCAACATTTCTCAAATCATTAAGAGCGTCAAAAACCCTGAAAACATCTATTCCATTTTCTGCAGCTTTTCTTACAAAAGCTTTCACAACATCATCAGGATAGTGCCTGTATCCTACAAGATTTTGACCTCTTAAAAGCATCTGAAGCTTTGAGTTTGGCATAAGTTTTCTTAAAATTTTCAATCTTTCCCAGGGATCTTCTCTCAAAAATCTCAAACAGGCATCAAAAGTAGCACCACCCCACATTTCAACAGACCAGAAACCTGCTTTGTCTATTACAGGAGCTATATCTATCATATCCTTTGTTTTCATCCTGGTTGCAAAAAGGGATTGATGAGCATCCCTTAACGTAACATCTGTAAACTGGAGTTTTCTGCCCATAACTGTTCCTCCTAAAATTAAAGTCCGTGATGAGCAGCAATAGCTGCAGAAAGAGCCAGTGCAAGAATTTCAGGATCAGGCTCTTTAACAAAACTAAACTCTTTGATTTTCCTATCTATAAATGAAGTATCAAACCTGCCATGGATAAACTCAGGATCGTTGAGAATTTTCTTGAAAAATGGAATAGTGGTAGGGACACCTCTTATCACAAACTCATCAAGAGCTCTACGGGAACGCCTTATAGCCTCATCCCAGTTTCTTCCCCAAACTATAAGTTTTGCAATCATAGAATCGTAGTAAGGAGGAATCTTATAGCCTTTATAAACAACTCCGTCTATTCTCACACCTATACCACCGGGAGAGTAGTAAGCTGTAATAGTTCCAGGTGAAGGAGCAAAATCCCTTGCAACATTTTCAGCATTTATTCTAAATTGCATCGCAAATCCGTAAATATTTATGTTTCTCTGAGAAAAAGAGAGATTCATGCCAGCAGCTATTCTTATCTGCTCCTGAACAATATCAATACCTGTAACCTCTTCGGTAATTGTATGCTCAACCTGAAGCCTTGGATTTACCTCCATAAAGTAGAAATTCCCATATCTATCCATAAGAAATTCCCACGTTCCAACACCATAATATCCTATCTCTTTAGCAACTTTTACACATATATTTCCAAGTTTCTCTCGCTGCCTTTTAGTTAAAACAGGAGATGGAGCTATTTCAAGAACCTTCTGGTGGCGTCTTTGCATAGAACAGTCTCTCTCTCCAAGGTGAACAACATTACCATGCTTATCAGCAACTATCTGTATCTCAATGTGGCGAGGCTCTTCTATATATTTTTCAATGAAAACTTCACCCTTTCCAAATGAAGCTTCGGCTTCTGCAACAGCAGTGGTAAACTGTCTTACAAGCTCCTCTTCATTTCGGACGACTCTTAAACCTCTTCCGCCTCCACCGTGAGAAGCTTTTATCATAACAGGATAACCTATTCTTCTGGCAAGTTCTTTTGCCTCTTCCAAATCAGTAATCGGTTTTTCGCTTCCTTCTGCTACAGGAACACCCAATTCTTTCATTACCTTCTTTGCTTCAAGTTTGCTACCGAACATTTTCAAATGTTCAACTGAAGGCCCAATAAATTCAATACCTTTTCTACGACAATAATCAGCAAAATCTGGCCTTTCTGAAAGAAATCCATATCCAGGATGGATGGCGTCTGCTCCAGCCCTTTTGGCAATATCTACTATTTTATAGTAGTTAAGGTAAGCTTTTACAGGATCTCCGTGAATCATATAAGCTTCATCAGCTTTTTTAACGTGAAGGGAGTTAACATCAGCTTCAGAATAGATAGCAACTGTTTTAATACCAAGCTCTTTACAGGCACGAATAACCCTTGTGGCAACCTCACTTCTGTTTGCTATTAAGATTTTTTTAAACATAGTTCCTCCAGACAAGTAGCCTGAGAAGTAGATTGGTATAAAGCCCGGCGACCATATCGTCAACGGTGATACCAAATCCACCGGGCAATTTTTCAAACATCTTTATCGGCGGCGGTTTCATTATATCAATAATTCTAAAGATTACCAAGGCAAAAAGCACCGCAGATAAAGAAGGCTTTATTCCAAGCATTGCTATTTGCATTCCTATTATCTCATCTATAACAACAGAATCTGGATCTTTTACTCCAAGATTTAAAGAATAAAAATGGGAAGAAAGCACACTTAATACAAAAGTTAAAAGAACAATTACTCCCTGAAATAGTAAATTATCTGGCCAGAAAAAATAGATTAGAACAGCAGCGAAAATGGACCCCCAGGTGCCTGGCATTTTAGGAAGTTTTCCGCTGTAACATCCTGTAGCAATAAATTCCCAGAGTTTATCTATCATAATATAACCTCCATATCTTCAGGTATAAGTTCAATAATAAGGGGAGATGTTTTAATAAAGGCTGTCTCCTCTAAAAAATCTTCAAAGGAAAGAGAACTAATTTTTTCTATTAAACTTTCATAAATTTCAAGACTTTCAAGCAGAGTCATTGAATATCCAATCTCTTCAGCTTCCAATTCAACAGCTTCTCTTTTGAAAATTTCCGATTTCAGCACTTTCCTCTTTGCAAACTCAAAAACTTCTTCAGTGTTAAAGGAGTTTAAAATGGAAAAAAGTTTCTCTTTAAACTTTCCATTCCTGCTACTATCGGTTATTCCGTAGATATAAAAGGAACTACCGCCTAAAAACTCTTCAAATCCAGCACTGACACCAAAAGCAAAACCTTTTTCAGTAATCTCCTGATAAAGAATTGAGCTTCTGCCGTAAGAAAGAATGGACTCAAGGAGAATAAACGGAGCCACATTTTGCTCTTGAATTAATCCCGGCAATCTCCAACCTACAACGGTATGGATATTTGCAACTGCAGGGTGCTTTAAAACAAAAGTCTCCTTACATGTGGTTGTATCATCAACAGTTACAAAAAAATTTCTTTCTTCAGACGGAATCTCCTTCAACTCTTTTTTAATTAATGTTAACAGAGAGTTTTCATCAACATTACCTGAAATCGCAACGGTTAAATTACCTGCATGATAGTGTTTCTGATGAAACTCTTTAACCGTTTTATCGGTAAAAGATGATACAGTATCCCTAAAACCAAGAATAGGATACCTGTAGTTAGACTTTTTATAAAGATGTTTTAGAAACTCTCTCCATAAAAGCGTCTTTGGATTGTTTTCAGAACGTGCTATCTCTTCAAGAACTATAGGCTTCTCTTTCTCAACCATCTCCTGTGAAAGAACAGGAAAAAACACAAGCTCTTTTAATAATTTAACAGCAAGAGAAACATGTTTTGCAGGAAGAGTAATGTAGTAAAAAGTGTAATCGTAAGAAGTTGCCGCATTGATTTCACCACCGGCATTTTCAACCATCTTCTCTATCTCACCAGGAAGAAAATTTCTTGTTCCGTTAAACACCATGTGCTCAAGAAAATGGGCAACTCCGCGATTTTCATTGTCTTCAAAAACAGCTCCTGTTTTCAACCAGAACTGCACCGAAACTGAAGAAACATCCTTTCTTGATTTCAAAACAACAAAAGCTCCGTTATCAAGCCTTTCAACTCTCATAAAAACTCCATAGATTTAAGGTTTGAAAATTTTTAAGATTACAGCAAAATTATAAATTATGAAAAAGCCGGAGATTAGCAAAATGGTTGTTGTTCTTGGAAAAGGCAAAAGCGGTAAATCTGCCGGAAAACTCCTTGAAAAACTCGGTTACAATGTAACCTATTACGACGACAAAGAAAAAGGGAAACTGCCTGAAAATCCAGATTTTGTGGTTAAATCTCCCGGAATTCCTCAGAGCCATCCGACTGTCAAATTTTATAAAGAAAAAAGAATAGAGGTAATAGGAGAAGTTGAACTTGCAGGAAGGTTTTTAAAGGGAAAAGTTATATGTATAACCGGAACAAATGGAAAAACCACAACAACCGCTCTCATCTATCACGGTCTGAAAAAACTCTGGAAAAAAGGGAAAGTTTTTATAGGAGGAAATTACGGAATTCCTGTTTCCGAATTCGCTTCAGAAACAGACAGCGATTCAATTTCTGTAATTGAGCTTTCAAGCTATCAGATTGAGGATTTAAAAAACTTTAAATGTGAAATTTCTGTTATTTTAAACATAACTCCGGACCATCTTAATAGATACAAAGATTTTGATGAATATAAAAGAGCAAAACTAAATCTTATAGACCATACAACGGGAAAAATAATTCTAAACAAAGATGACAGAAATCTTAAGAACCTGAAAGGGAACAACTTTTTATATTTCAGCATGAAGGAAAAAGCCGATATCTTTTACGAAGAAGGTTTTGTAAACATAGAAAAGATGCAGATTAACGCTAACTTTTTGCCTTTATCTGGATACCACAACATACAAAACATTATGGCTTCTATTCTTGTTGTAAAAGAGCTTGGATTTTCTGTTTCTGAATTCTTAGAAGCGATTAAAGACTTTAAAGGACTTGAACACCGGCTTGAATTTGTAAAGGAAATAGGTGGAGTAAAATTTATAAACGATTCAAAATCAACAAATATTGATTCTCTTGAAAAGGCACTTTTAAGCTTTGAAAAAGTTATTCTAATAGCTGGCGGTAAAGATAAAGGAATAGATTTTTCTCCGTTAAAAGACTTGATAAGGAATAAAGTTAAAAAGTTAATAGCAATAGGCGAAACAGCTTTAATGTTCAAATCACTTTTTGAAAATGAAACGGAAATTGAAATAAAACAAAGTTTAGAAGATGCTGTAATTTCTGCGTTTAACAGCTCTCAACATGGAGATGTAATACTTTTTTCTCCAGGATGTTCAAGTTTTGATATGTTTAAAAACTTTGAAGAGAGGGGTAAAATTTTCAAACAGATAGTTGAGGAGATTAAATGAAACCTGAAACACTTGGAAAATTGATATTTATATTTGCTGTTATTTTAACGGTTATAGGATTGATTTTCATTTATACCGGAAGTTATTTCTTCTGCGTATCACGTGGAAACTCACCCTATTACCTTTTAATGAAGCAAATTATCTCTCTTTTTATAGCTCTAATAGCATGGTACTTCACATATAAACTGTTTGATTACAAAAAGCTTAAAGAAAAGCGATGGCTGTGGTCTATATATGGAGCAACTTTATTTATACTCATATTTGTTCTTATATTCGGCGTTGAAGTAAACGGAGCAAGAAGCTGGATTAGAATAGGTGGATTCTCTCTTCAACCTGCAGAGTTTGCTAAAGTGTTTATAATTTTGTTTGTTGCCGGTTATCTTGAAAGAAAGTGGTATGAAATAGAGAACAGTTATGAGGTTTTCATCGGCTTCATGATTCTTGTTTTCATTCCTATATTTTTAATCCTTTTAGAAAAAGACCTTGGCTCAGCAATGATAGTTTTTATTTCAGTTTTTGCAATGATATTTATCACCGGATTTCGGTTAAGCTACATTTTAATCCCTTTTGCAATAGGAAGTGCCATGTTTTTCCTTGCAGTTATAACAGCCCCTTACAGAATTGCCAGAATAAAGATGCTCTTTAATCCACTGGCATACTTTAAAGCACCGGGGAAAAGCGACAGCTATCAGCTTGTTCAGGCTCTTGTCTCATTTGCAAAAGGTGGTTTAACAGGTGTTGGGATAGGTCAGGGACAGCAGAAATTGGCATTTCTACCACTTGCATTTAGTGATTTTATATACGCCCATATAGGTGAAGAGGGAGGCTTTATAGTGGCCAGTTTTATACTTATCCTCTTTTTTGCAATTCTATTTACAGGTCTCCAGATAGCTGACAGAACTGACGATAAAATGGGTAAATTCCTCTCTTTAGGTTTAACCCTTTATATCTTCCTTGAAGGAATGGTTCATATAGGCGTAAATATTGGCCTTGTTCCCACCACAGGAATAACCCTTCCTTTCGTAAGTCAGGGTGGAAGTTCCCTTATTGCAATGTATATAGCCGTAGGACTTTTAATGAGTATTGCCAAGAATTTACCGGAAAAAACAAGAATAAACTTTAAAGAAGTTCAAAGAGGACGGTACGGATGAGAATAATTGTGGCAGGAGGAGGAACAGGAGGACACTTCTTTCCTGCAGTTGCAACAATAGAAAAGCTTATGGAAAATGGGCACGATGTTTTATACATCGGAACAGAAAACGGTATAGAATTTCAAAAGCAAAGCCGGATACCGTGTAAAAAAATGTTTCTACCCATATCTGGAGTCAGGGGTAAAGGATTTGCAGGTAGTTTAAAGGGAGCCGCCTCTCTATTTTTAGCTATAAGGAAAATGAAAAAGATAGCTAATAATTATAAACCTGACAGAATTCTACTCTTTGGCGGATATGTATCCTTCCCAGCAGGAGTTGTGGGAAAAATAAAGAAAATCCCTGTTATTATTCATGAACAAAATTCAATACCTGGAAAAACGAACAAAATTTTAAACAAAATAGGAAACAAAACTTTAATAGCTAATAGTTTCTGTTTTAAATATTTTCCCAAGGGCATCTTAACAGGAAATCCTTTAAGAAAGGAAATTATAGAATGTAATATTTCTAAAAAAGAAGCAAGAGAAAAACTTGGTATTGACATAGAAAAATTCACAATTCTTATTTTTGGTGGAAGTCAGGGAGCTCTTTTCATAAATCAGTTGATGGAAAAAACCGTACCCTTACTGAAAGACAAAGAAGATATACAGATATTACACATAACAGGGAAAGAAAAAGAGGGAAGGTTAAAAGAAGTTTACAACAGCCTAAATATATCAGCAAAAGTTATTTCATTTACTGATACCCCATGGCTCTTCTATAAAAGTGCAGACATAGCAATATCAAGAAGTGGTGCACTGGCAGTATCTGAACTATGCTTTTTTGGTATTCCCACCGTTTTTATTCCTTATCCTTTTGCAGCGGATGACCATCAATATTTTAATGTAAAGCTTATTGAAGAAAAAGAAGGTTGTTTCCTTTATAGACAGAAAAATTTAACCCCTGAAAAACTTGCATTTCTTATAAAAAAACTTTACACTAACGAATCTCTAAGAGAACAGTTTTCAAAAGTTATGAAATCTTTTTCAATTCCAGATGCAACTTTGAGAGTTGTAAGAGAGACAGAAAATGCAGGAGATTGAAAAGATAGTTGAAGCAGTAATATTTGTATCTGAAGAACCTGTTACAGCAGAAGAGATAGCCAAAAAACTTGAAATTGAAATAGAAGAAGTAAAACTGGCATTAGAAAAAGTTAAACAAAACTTTGCAAATAGAGGTATAATTTTAGAAGAGGTTGCTGAAGGCTATAAGTTTTACACAAATCCGGAAATTGCAAATTTTGTGAAAAGATTTGTTGAGGATAAACCAATAAAGCTTTCCAGGCACCTGCTTGAAGTTCTTGCAATTGTAGCATACAAACAGCCTGTATCAAAAAGAGAAATAGAAACTATCAGAGGAAAAACATCAGACGGGGCGATAAAAAGTCTCCTTGAAAAAAGGCTTATAGAAGTTGTCGGAAGGAAAAAGGGACCTGGAAGAGCAAAACTTTACGGCACAACAAAGGAATTTTTAATCCATTTCGGCCTTAAAAGCCTGAAGGAGCTTCCTTCGTTTGACCTGGAGGAGATTATTGAAGAAGGAATGGATTGAAGAGGGAATAGACATTCTTTACGAAGATGAAGAGATAGCAGAAATAATAGAGAAGCAGTTCCCTGACTTTGAAAAAAAACTAACACAATTTTTCAAAAATTTACCTTCAACCTTGAGTGAAGAAACCTTTTTTGAGATAATAGAGCAAATTAGAGAATTACTAATAAGTGGAAAATTTCCAAAAGTTAAAGATATTCTGGAGGGAAAGATGGGAGTTATTACAGTAACCTTTGATTATGGTTCAAAAGGGCTTGAGTTTGCAAATGAGCTTGCAAAATTGACCGGATATGACGTCCTTTACAAGGAAATTCTTATCCAGACCGCAAAAAGGCTTAATCTTCCAACAGAAAAACTTGAAGAGTTTGATGATTTTAACTATCTTGCTGCAAAATTATCTCTTGCTGATTTTCTTCAGTTCAGCAGAAAGTTTCTTGATTTCTCTATTTTGAAAGGAGAAGAGGAAGAAAGAGAGGTGACATTTGAAGAGTTTAAAGAGATGCTTGTTAAAGTTGTTATGAATATGGCTTTTTCAAACAATGTTATTCTTGTAGGACATGGAGCCTGCGCAATTTTAGCAGAATATCCAAACACAGTTCACTTTAAAATAGAAGCACCTATGGATTACAGAGCAAAGCTTTGCGCAGAAAAACTTGGAATTTCAATAGATGAAGCCATTGAAAGAATCAAACAGCTTGATGAAAGGGAACAAAGATTCTACAAAGATATTGCTGATGCTGATATAACAAAAATAGACCTTTTCCATATGAAGTTTAACTCTGCAAAAGTAAGTCCACCAACAGCTGCAAAAGTTGCCTATGAACTTGTAAAGAGAGTAATTGAAGATTAATTAAAATAGGGAGGGAAGTTTCCCTCCCTTACTCTTTATCTGTAAGGGCTACAACTCCGGGAAGTTCTTTGCCTGCAAGAAATTCAAGAAACGCTCCACCGCCTGTAGAAACGTGGTCAACAGAATGTTCAAGTCCTAAAAGCTCAAGAGCTGCCACACTGTCTCCACCACCAACAATTGTTAGAGCTTCCTTTTTTGATGCTACAACTTTACCTATAGCCATTGTGCCGAATCTAAACTTTTCCATCTCAAAAACGCCCATAGGACCGTTCCAGACAATTGTTTCTGCATCAGCCATAGCTTCTTCAAAAAGTTTAACGGTAGCAGGTCCTATATCAAGTCCCATCATATCTTCAGGAATCTCTTTGAAAGTTGTAAGTTTAACTTTCGTATTCTCTTTAAACTCCTCAGCGTTCATACTGTCAACAGGTATGTAAAGTTTAACACCGTTACTATCTGCCATCTTCATTATTTCCCTTGCTGAATCAACAAAATCTTCTTCCACAAGAGATTTTCCAACTTCATACCCTGCGGCTTTTAAGAAAGTGTAAGCCATCCCCCCGCCAATTAACATCTTATCAACAACTTTAAGTAAATTCTCTATCACCTGCAATTTACTCGAAACTTTTGCACCTCCAATAATAAGAACAAGCGGTCTCTTAGGATTATCAAGAGCCATTCTTAAATACTCTATCTCTTTTTCAAGCAAAAATCCTGCAACAGCAAGATCAACAAACTTTGTAATCCCGTATGTGGATGCGTGTTTTCTATGAGCAGTGCCGAAAGCATCGTTTACATAAATATCAGCGAATTCTGCAAGTTTCTTTGCAAACTCTTCATCATTTTTTGTCTCTTCAGGATAAAACCTGACGTTTTCAAGAAGAGCAACCTCCCCTTCTTTAAGGTTTTCTATAGCACTTTTCACTTCCTCTCCTATACAGTCAGGAACAAAAAAAACATCTTTCTCAAGTAATCTTGAAAGCCTTTCGGCAACAGGTTTTAAAGAAAATCTTTTATCCCTTCCTTTAGGTCTATCAAGGTGGGAACAAAGAATTATTTTGGCTCCATGGTCTATGAGATAGTTGATTGTCGGAAGAGCTGCCCTTATCCTTTTATCATTCATAATAACGCCATTTTCAAGTGGAACATTAAAATCAACTCTAACAAAAACCCTGGAGCCTTTCAATTTTTCAACAGGAACATCTTTTAAAGACATCTTTTTAAACATTGTCTCACAAACTGCCATCTCTCCTCCTGAAAAGTTAAGGAAATGTTAGCGGCATTATATTAAATTTCAGTTTTATTTTAATCCCCTCAGGAGATTTCCAATATGACCTTTTTTATATTTTCCTTCTATAATTTCTTTCATCTTTTCTGATGAATAGAAACGATTTATAAAATCGTAACGCCTTATACCTGACAGTTGCTGTGAAAATCTGTTTAAATTTAAAGGATAATACCAGAACATAACTGTTCTGCAATCTGTAAAAGAAATAAAGAACTTATCTCTTTTCCCTGAAATTTTAGTAATCCTGTACTTTTCACTGCAAACTTTAAGGTTGCAGAAGCGGGATTTAAAAACTTTCTTAAGGCAGGTTTGTGAATAGAAAAGAGGAGTATCCTGAAAAATAATTATTATACCATTAGCAGATGAAAGAGAGGATATATTTTGAAAATCATCTTCAACATTGTATGTAAACGATTTAAATCCTAAAGAATCAAAAAACTTTAACGTTTCAGAATTTGAAGTGTAAAGGGTGTAATCTCCATAAAGATTAACCTCTTTTCCTTTAAACAGGGCTATCCCATAAACAGAAGGAATAAGAAAATCTTTTATACCAAGTTCTATAAGTTTTTCAATAAATTTTTTTAGCTTCTCTTCCTCATACGTCTTTACTATCAGCGGGAGAGAAACTCCCACCCTAAAACCTTTGTCTATAAGCTTTCTGAATTTCAAAACATCAAAAGATTTTAAGAATAGTATAGAATTTAAAAAGTGGCTATCAGGTAAAGATAAGAAAGAATCAAAGTTAATATCATCAACAACAAAAATCTTTTCAAATTCTAAAGAAAATTTTTCAACATCAGAAACTTTATATTTCTTCTTCTTGAATAAAAGCTTTTCTATTTCTTTGAAAATCTGCTTCCTTGCTGAAGAAAGTTCTCTTTTAGAAATAAAAAATTTACCTGAAACAGAAACCTCTTTTACAAGAACATCAAAGCTGTAATTTCCCGATTTTTTAAACTCCACCTTTAACATTTTTTCTGTTATTGTAATCTTCTCAGGTTTTTCTGTTTTTAGGGGAAGAGAAAAATCTTTTCCAACTTCTCTCACAGGATTAAAAGCTTTCACATTTATGCTACCTTCCTGTAATTCTACTGAAATTTCAATCGTAGGCTTTGCTTCAGAAGTTTTCAAAAGCCTTATCGGAAAACTATTTTGAAGCTTTACAGAATGAACAAGATATACATCACTATTAACTTTGAAGTGTTTAAACGGTTTAATAAAAATCTTCTTACCTGCTACCTTAAAAACTTTTGTCGGGAAAGGTTTTCCATCCTCAAAAATTAAAAGGCCATCATGCTTTTTGACAGGGAAAGAAAGTTTATCAACAACAAACCCTTGTCTGACTGTCTTTTTCACTTTTCCAATGAATAGACCGTAATTTCCTGTATATTCAGAATCTATACAGTCTTCAGGATGGTCATTTTCAAAATATCCATTCCAGGTTTTACGGGAAAATACGATTTTTGATATTTTCCTGAAGTATTCTTTTTTACTGCCATCTATCTTTATCTTTCCAGAAGCTTCATCTATAAACTGTCTGTAAACAAAAGCGTTAACAGCAACATATAAAGGGTCTTTCAGTCTCCCTTCAATTTTTAAACTGTCTATTCCAATCTCATAAAGTTTCTTCACATAATCAAAGCCAGCAAGGTCTTTTAGATTAAAAACAGAACCTTTAAAATCACCGTCAAAGAACATTCTGCACACCTGTGAACACTTTCCCCTATTTCCCGAATGTCCTCCTAAAAATGAAGAAGCAAAGCAAAAACCAGAATAGGAATAACAGATAGCACCGTGAATAAATGTTTCTATCTCTATAGAAGTATTCTTTTTTATCTCCTCTATTTCTTTTAAAGTCAGTTCTCTTGCAAGAATTACTCTTTTAAATCCGAAATCTTCTGCAAATTTAGCGCTACTTATGTTATGAATCCCGAGCTGAGTACTCGCTATAAGCGGTATTTTGGGAAATTCTCTTTTTACAAGATAGGCAAGCCCCAGATCCTGAATTATGATACCATCAGGATTTAAATCGTAAATTTCATCAAGAATAGAAAAAACCTTCTCTATTTCGCTATTTTTCAAAACAGTATTAAAGGTTATATAAATTTTTGCATTTTTATCCCGTGCAAACTTCAAAAACCTTCTGTAATCTTCAACAGTAAAATTCTCACTTCCAGCACGTGCATTATACCTGCCAACACCAAGATAACAGGCATCAGCTCCATAATTAAAAGCAGCAAAAATATGTTCTTTTCTACCTGCCGGTAAAAGAAGCTCCATATCTATTCACTGTATGTAGCACATGAGGTTTCTGTTTCAGATATTGACACCCTGCTACACCTAACTCCAAGAGGTTCTATGTTCTTATTTATAAACTTGTAGAAAAACTTTGCCATCTGTTCTGATGTTGGTGAATATTTAAAAAGGGCTATACCATCAAGAAGCCTCTGATAAAAATCTATCTCTACAACACTCTTTTCAGAAAAGGCTGGACAGGAGAAGTTATCAAATGTTAGGTAAATAAATCTGCTCAGGTCTATAGCATCAACATCTATCTCACCTGAAACAAAAGAGAAGTCAGTTTCAACTCCGTAAAATTTCACAGAAGGCTTCATTTTCTCAATCTCAGGAAGGGAAAAAACATCATCATCTATAAGATTCAGCTTTTTTAAAAAAAGCAGCGTTCCTGAATCCTGAAGGCTCAAGATTAACTTATGGTCAAAACATCTGTCTAAAAACTGCTTAAACCACGAAAGATGATGAAAATCTGTCACCATTTGAGACTTATCCAAAGTTTCTGAACAAAGATAAACGGTTAATTTATAATCATGTCCATGACCAGGAAGCCTTCTGCATTTAGGATAGGTGTTTGTAGTCCACTTAGGATTTAGTTGTTGAGAGAAAACCGAATGAGCCGCAGAAAAGGTGAAAGTCTTTGAAATCTCAAACATTACTCCTCCGAAAAAGATTCAGCAAAATTCAAAAAAGTAACAGTTGTCGTGCCATAATTTCGTCTTTCAACTATCCACTTAATATCATTTGGTAGGAAAGGATTGCTCTTTGGCTCTTCAAGAATAAGCAACCCGTTTTCATCAAGAAGGTTAAAATTTTTAACTAAATTAACTATACGGTTATAGTATCCTTTTTCATAAGGGGGGTCAGCATAGATAAAATCAAATTTCCTGCCGGCTGAAGCAAGTTTTTTAAGAGCTTTTGTGTAGTCATCACAAATTATCCTGTATTTATCTGGAGAAATTCCAAGTGTTTTAAGATTTTTCTTTATAAGTTCACAAAACCTTCTATCCGATTCCACAAAGACAACTTCTCCTGCTCCCCTACTTAAAGCTTCTATCCCAACATTTCCTGTCCCGGCAAAAAGGTCAAGGAATCTTACACCTTCAAGATATTCATCAAGAATTGAAAATACGGATTCTTTAACTCTGTCAGTAGTCGGTCTTAAAAGTTTGGTATCTTTTCTTTTGGGCATTGAAAAAAGTTTTCTTCCTTTATACTTTCCACCTATTATTCGCATAAATTTCTCCACATAATTTTAAATAAAACAGCAGGTATAATTATACGGTATATAAAAGGAGGTTAACAGCTTATGAAAAAAATGGCAATTCTTATGGCAATAATCTTAATGTTTTTCTCTCTGCAAGCTAATGCTAAAACGAAATTTTCAAATTTTCTATCCCATCTTGAAAAGGTGAAAACTCTTGAAATATCTTTTGTTCAAATAACAGAATACGATCCAGAACTTGAGGAAAAAGACATTTACAAAGGTAAAATTGAATACAAACGTCCAGCCAAATTTAAATGGAGCTATACAAAAAACTCCAAAATAGAAATAGTTTCAGATGGAAAAACCGTATGGACATGCATACCTGAAAATAATAAACTTGAAAAAACCTCCACAGAAGAAAGCATGGACTATTTTCCAATCATAAGAATACTGGAATACCCTCAAGAGTTCAGCAAATATTTTATGTTAGTTTCCGACGCGAAATTTAAAGACAAAATAGCCTATGAAATAACTCCTAAAAGAAAAAACGTCACTTACGAAAAAATAATCATCATATTCAAAGAAGATAAACCCTATCCAGTATCATTCCAGGTTATAAATGAAGATGGAAGTACCATAACCTACATAATAGAAAAGTGGCAGGAAAATGTTAAACTTCCAGACACCATTTTTACAATTAACCGCTGCAAAGTGGAGGCTAAATGAAAAGGAAAGATTACATAGCAAAGCATCTTAAAAGTTTAATAGGAAGTGAAAAAGTAAAAGATTCCCAGGATTTCTGTATAAGTTATTCTTATGATGCAACCCCAACCGGCGGAAAAGGAATTCCCGATGTGGTTGTCTTCCCTGAAACTTCCGAAGATGTATCAAAAATCTTATCATTTGCAAATGAAGAACTTATTCCTGTATTCCCAAGAGGTGCAGGTTCAGGTTTAACAGGAGGGGCTGCACCGACAACAGGCGGGATAGTAGTAACAACAGAAAAGATGAACAAAATCCTTGAGATTGATGAAGATAACCTTGGAACACTTGTTGAAGCCGGAGTAGTTACTTACAACATGCAGATGGAAGTGGAGAAAAGAGGACTATTTTATCCGCCGGATCCTTCAAGTTATAAATACTCAACAATAGGCGGCAACATAGCAGAAAATGCAGGTGGCCCAAGGTGTGTTAAATATGGAGTTACAAAAGATTATGTAATGCAACTTGAAACTGTCTTTGCTGACGGAACAATAACAAATCTTGGCGCAAAAACGGTAAAAAGTGTGGCTGGATATAATCTGAAAGATTTAATGATAGGTTCTGAAGGAACGTTAGGAATAATAACGAAAGCCTACCTTAAACTTATCCCTGCCCCTGAAGCTGTAAGAACCGCTATGGCAATTTTTAACAAAGTTGAAGATGCAGCTACAGCCGTTGCGGAAATGTTTAAGGCAAAAATAATTCCAACTGCTTTAGAACTTCTTGATAAAAATTCTATAGTAGCGGTAGAAAAGTACGCAAAATTGGGTCTCCCTACTGATGCTGAAGGTCTCCTTATAATAGAAGTTGACGGATATAAAGAAATTGTTGACATGCTTATAGAAAAAGCCCTCCAGGTGTGTAAAAAAGCAGGAGCAAAAACAATAAAAAAAGCTTCAAATGAAAAAGAGAGAGAAGAGATTTGGAAAGCAAGAAGACAGTTATCCCCTGCCATTGTTCAGCTTAAACCGAAAAAAATTAACGAAGATGTAGTTGTTCAAAGAAGTAAAATCCCCCAACTCATTAAAGAAACATACAAAATTGCTAACCGTTACAGCATAATGGTAGTTAATTTCGGACACGCCGGAGATGGAAACATCCACGTAAACTTTATGTATGAACCTCACGAAGAGGAAAGGGTCTTCAAAGCTGTAAGAGATCTTTTCAGGTTTACTATAGAAATAGGCGGTTCTGTATCTGGAGAACACGGAATAGGATTTATGAAGAAAGAGTTTTTGCCACTTGAAGTTGGAAAAGCTCTTGAGAAAATGATAGCTGTAAAAAAAGCTCTTGATCCAAATAACATAATGAATCCGGGTAAAATTTTTGACATTTAAGCCGATAAAAAATATATAAGTATTAAAGAGAACGGGGTGCTCAATGGATATAGCAACGCTTATAGGTCTTGCAGCAGCTTTCCTTCTGATTATCATAACTATTGTTCTTGGTGGAAGTGCCGGAGCATTTATAAACATTCCTTCTCTTCTTATTACTGTCGGTGGTGGCTTCTCTGCTGCCATGGCAGGATTCCCGATGGGAGAGTATATAGGCGGGCTAAAGGCATTCCTTAAAGCCCTTAACCCAGGCCTTCCCGACCCGATAGAAACAATAGATTTTCTTGTTGACATAGCAAAAAAAGCAAGAAAAGAGGGAATTCTGGCTCTTGAATCAAGCATTGATGAATTTTATTCCCGTGACCCATTTCTTGGAAATATCATGAGAATGCTTATAGACGGCCTTGATATGGAAGAGATAAACAGTAACGCTGAAGCTGCCATGGCACAGATAGAACAGAAACTGTCAACAGAAGCGGCTGTCTGGGAAACCCTTGGAGATCTTTTCCCGGCTTTCGGTATGATTGGAACACTTATAGGTCTTATCCAGATGCTTCAGAACCTTAGCGACCCGGCTGCTCTTGGTCCTGGTATGGCTGTTGCTATGATTACAACCCTTTACGGAGCTATCCTTGCAAACGTTCTTTGTATTCCGATAACAAAAAAACTGAAATATTATAAAGAACTTAACATGACATTTAAAGAAGCGTATCTTATGACCGCTGAAGCTATAGAAAAAGGAGCAAACCCAAACATCCTAAAACAGAAACTTGGTGGTCTTTTTGGTGTGGAACTTAAAGAGGAGTAATCCTTGAGAAAAAAGAAGCAGGAGTGTAAAAGCTTCCCGGCATGGCTTACAAGCTTTGGAGACCTAATGTCTCTTCTTCTTACTTTCTTTATTCTTCTTTATTCTATGAGTACAATTTCCCTTGAAAAGTTTGAACAGGTTATAAAGGGACTATCATCTGCTTTTGGTGGAGAGGTAATATTCCAGGAAGGTGGAATTCCTGAAGGAACGAACTTAAACATTCAGATGCCAAAAACTTATCCCAAAATGCGCTCCCGTAGAGAGATAGAAGAACAGATAGCAAAAATCCATAAAATGCTTCAACAAAAAGGATTGAAAGCAGAAGTAGCAAAATACGCTACAGAAATTAAAATAAGAATTAATACGAACAAACTCTTTCCTCCGGGAAGTGCCACACCATACAGAAGTGCTCTACCTGCTATAAAAGAGATGTGTGATAAGTTAAAAGCAATAAGTGTTCCCATAAGAATAGAAGGATATACGGACAGTATTCCTATAAAAACTAAAGAATTTCCTTCAAACTGGGAACTTTCAGCAGCAAGAGCAGTAGCAGTACTTAGAATCTTTGAAAAAGAAGGATATGATCCTAAACTGATGTCTGCAGCCGGTTTTGGTCCAACACACCCGATAGCTCCAAACACAACACCTGAAGGAAGGGAAAAAAACAGGCGTATAGAAATAGCTGTAGAACTACCTCAATAAGGAGAAACTGTGAGAAAGAAGAAGGATGAATGTAAAAGTTTTCCGGCATGGCTTACAAGTTTTAGTGACCTTATGTCACTTCTTCTTACATTTTTCATCCTTCTATATTCAATGAGCAGTCTTGATGTGTCAAAAGCTGCAAAGTTTCTGTCCTACTTTCAAGGAGAAAGGGCAAAATACTTTAAAAAGTTTTCAATTGTTAAACCAATCAAATTTTATACAAAAGACCTTGCAAAAAAGCTTGGAAAAATACTGGCAAGAACCCTGCCCATCTCTGGATATCAGATAGTGGTTACCAAGCAGTATGTTCTGCTAAGAATTTTTAACAGAGTGCTGTTTGAAAAAAACTCCTTTAATCTAACACCTGAAGCCAAGAAAGCCCTTGATGAAGTTGTGAAAACGATAAAAATGATAGACGGAAACTACACAATAAGAGTTGAAGGTCATACCGATATAGGAGAACCTAAAAAACCGATAGACGGCATTAAAGATTCCTGGGATTTATCCCTTAGAAGGGCCACTGCCGTTATAAGATATTTTATATCCAAAGGAATACCGCAGGATAGGCTTATGGCTGTAGGATACGGAGACACCCGTCCACTTTATACCTGGAACAATCCAATACTTAGAGCAAGAAACAGCAGGGTTGAAATATATATTCAGGTAGCGAAAGAGCGAAAAGATATTGAAAAACTGATAAAGGAAGAGCAGCAGAGGATTAAATACAGGGAAAAAGGAATCATCGTAAATGGGACAAACAAGACGGAATAAAAAATACCTTGCCCTTGATGTGGGATTTAAAAGAATCGGCGTTGCCACAAGTTTATCAGGAATAATAGCTTCTCCTTCAGGCATTATAGAGAGGAAAACCAACAGAGAGACTTTTTCTGAGATAGAAAGGCTGATAAAAAAATACGGTATAACCACCGTAATCATAGGACTTCCCTTAACATCAAACGGTAAAAAAACAAAAATGGCAGAGAAAATAGAGAAATTTGCAGAAAAACTTAAATCTTATCTTGAAAATAAAAAATTAAACATTGAAATTGTGTTTCAGGATGAGTATTTAACAACGGCAACAGCAGAAAATCTTGAAACACTTAAAAAAAGAAACAGAAAAGACGACATTGCGGCAGCCCTGATTCTTGAAGAGTTTTTATCAAACAGATCTACTTTTTGATAAGAACCTTATATTTTGGAAAGAAAATCTCAAGAGCAACTTCAAATTCACTGTTTATTTTCCAGCGTTTTAACTCAACCTCAAACTTTGTCGGCCTGTAAGGTTTAAAGAGTAAAGGCATTCCTGCTTCGTCAGGTAATTTGTCTCCTTTCTTCTGATTACAACTATCACACGCTGTAATAAGATTATCCCAGCTAAATTTACCACCTCTACTTTTCGGAATTATGTGATCTATTGTAGCTTCACTATCCTTAACAAGCTTACCACAATAAGCACAGGTAAAATTATCTCTTAAGAAAACTGCTCTCCTTGAAGGTGCAACTTTCTCCCAGTGTTTTGAAAGAATAGCTATCTTTATAACGAGAGGAGCAGGAATACTCCTATCAACCGCTTTTATAACTTTCGTTTCATAGTTTTGAATCACTTCCGCCTTACCTGAATAAACAAGAACAAAAGATTTAAAATGGGAAAAGATTGTGAAAGGACGATAAGTTATATCAAGCACCATACACGGATAGTATTTCACAATTTCCTCATAATTTAGTTTGTTTTTATTCTATTAAAAATTTGTTAAAGCTTTAAAAGCGATTGTTAAAGCTTAGACTATTTATCTCTTTTTACGACATATTTCTGATATAATTCCTTCAAGCTCAACCTCTGGAGGCATCAGTATGAAGCAATTTTCATATCCACTTTTTAAACTTGGAATTGTTGGTGGTGGCCAGCTTGGAAAGATGATGACACAGAAAGCCAAAAAGATGGGATTCCATGTTACCATACTTGACCCGACTCCCGAATCACCGGCAGGACAGGTGGCAGATAGACAGATTATAGGGAATTTCCACGATGAAAATAAGTTGGAAGAGCTTGCGCAAAACTGTGATGTAGTAACTTATGACCTTGAAAATGTTAACACTAAAGTGCTTAAAAGGCTATTTGATAAAGGATACAAAATCTTTCCATCTCCATATACCCTTGAAATAATTCAGGATAAATACATACAGAAGAAAACTCTGTCAAAAAACGGAATTCCCGTTCCTGAATACAAAGAGGTCATCTCCTGCGATGATCTAAAAGCATTCGGTTTTCCTGTAGTTCAGAAAACGAGAAAAGGTGGCTATGATGGTAGAGGCGTTTTCGTTCTAAAATCGGAAAAAGATATTGAAAACAGACTTGGAGGAGAAACTTTCATAGAGAAAATGGTTGATATAGAAAAAGAAATTTCTGTCCTGGTAGCAAGAAATATTAAAGGAGAAATCAAAACATATCCCGTTGTTGAGATGGTTTTTGATGAACGAGCAAATATCTGTGATACGGTAGTCGCACCTGCAAGAATAGAGGAGAAATTCTTAAAAGCAGCCAGAGAAATAGCAATAGAAACGGTCAGAGTTCTTGATGGTATCGGCGTTTTCGCCATGGAGATGTTCCTCACAAAAGAGGGAAAAATACTTGTTAATGAAGTAGCTCCTCGCCCTCACAACTCAGGACATCACACAATAGAAACCTGTTTAACCTGTCAGTTTGAACAACATATAAGAGCCATTACTGACCTTCCTCTTGGTTCTACCAAGCAGATAGTTCCAGCTGTTATGATAAATCTCTTAGGGGAAGCAGGTTATAAAGGAAAACCTGTAATAGAAGGACTTGAGGAGATTCTGTCCATCCCCGGTATCTCTTTTCACTTTTACTGTAAAAAAGAAACAAAACCTTTCAGAAAAATGGGACATGTAACAGTTGTTGACAAAAACATTGAAAAAGCAATTGAAAAAGCTGATATAGTTAAAAGAACTGTCAAAATTAAAGGGGAGGAAAAGATATGAAAAAACCTTTAGTTGGAATAATTATGGGGAGTGATTCAGACCTTCCAGTAATGAAAGAAGCAGCAAAAGTGCTTGACGAATTTGGAATAGATTATGAGCTGACAATAGTTTCAGCCCATAGAACACCTGAAAGACTTTTTGATTATGCCAAAACTGCTGAAGATAAAGGACTTGAGATTATAATAGCCGGGGCAGGTGGTGCGGCACATCTACCTGGGATGGTAGCATCAATAACACCGCTACCTGTTATAGGTGTTCCTGTAAAAACATCTACATTAAACGGTATAGATTCTTTGCTATCAATAGTCCAGATGCCAGGCGGTGTTCCTGTAGCAACCGTAGCAATAAACAACGCAAAAAATGCAGGCCTTTTAGCAGTGCAAATTTTAGGGAACAAGTATCCTGAAATAAGAGAAAAGGTGAAAAAGTATAAATCTTCAATGAAGAGTCAGGTTGAAGCTAAAGCCCAGACCCTTGAAAAAATAGGTTATGTAGAATACCTGAAACAGATGGAAAAAAAATTAAAAAATTGCTGTTAAAAATGTTACCGCTCCAAGAACAACACCTGGAAGATTGCAAACAATAATAGGCCAATCCTTCTTCTCTTTTAAATAACCATACATTATCCAGGAGATACAGTTGACAACGGTAACAGCTGGAAGAACCGCTGAACCTTTCTGGCCAGAAAGGTTCAGCTTTATCTGGTCTATATAAGAAACATACATTGTAATTGCCATAAGAGAGGCAAACCAGCCAATCCTATCAACAAACTTTTGCTCCATTACCTAACCTTTCTTTTTAGCCATTCTCTTTCTTTCGCTTATATCAAGGTATCTTTTTCTTATCCTGATATTTTCAGGAGTAACTTCTACAAGTTCATCTTCTTCTATCCACTCAAGTGCCTTTTCAAGGGTCATTTCAACAGGTGGAACAAGTTTTATAGCATCATCGCTACCGGCAGCTCTAACATTTGTAAGCTTTTTACCCTTTATAGGATTAACATCTATATCACCACTTCTGCTGTGCTCACCTATAACCATACCGGTATAAACCTTATCTCCCGGTTTAATAAACAGTTTACCTCTTTCCTGAAGATTATAAAGTGCATAACTTGCTGCTTCTCCGTCAGCCATTGAAACCATAGCTCCATTGCTTCTTCTATATGGAATCCCTTTAAACTCCCTATACTCAAGAAATGAACTGTTCATTATCCCCTCACCCTTTGTGTCGGTAAGAAATTCACTTCTATAACCGATTAAACCGCGGGAAGGTATCTCAAACTCCACCCTTGTCCTACCATTTCCCATAGGCATCATTGAAACCATCTCCGCCTTTCTCTTTCCAAGCTTTTCAATCACCGTTCCAACAAATTCATCAGGGATATCAACGACAAGAAGTTCAAAAGGTTCAAGGTGCTTACCGTTTTCTTCCTTCACTATTACCTGTGGCCTGCTTATGGAAAACTCATACCCTTCCCTTCTTAAATTCTCTGCAAGTATTGAAATCTGAAGCTCACCACGTCCGGATACCTTAAACTTCCCTTCACCTATCTCTTCAAATTTCATGGCTATATTTGTTCTTGATTCTTTAACAAGTCTATCTTTAAGCTTCGTTGCAGTTACATGTTTTCCTTCTGTTCCAGCAAGCGGGGAATCGTTAACACTTAAGAAAACACTTAACGTTGGTTCTTCAATATGCAAAGGTTCAAGAGGTTCAGGATGTTCCACATCAGCTACAGTATCTCCAATATCAACCGTCTCAAAACCTGCAAACGCTACAATATCTCCGCAAAAAGCTTCATCTATCTCAATTCTGTCAAGCCCTTTAAAACCTATAAGTTTGGTTATTCTTCCATTTACAGTTTCTCCATTCTTTTTAAGAAGAATAACATTTTGCCCTTTCCTTACCTTACCATTGAAAATTCTCGCAATGGCAATCCTTCCCACATAGTTATCGTAATCAAGGGTAAAAGCCTGCATCTGTAAAGGAGCATCCACGCTTCCTGAAGGAGAAGGCACATGGGAGATTATCGTTTCAAAAAGGGGCTTTAAATCAACATTGGCATCTTCAAGATGATATTTTGCATAACCGTCCCTTGCCGCAGCATAAAGAACGGGAAAATCAAGCTGCTCATCAGATGCCCCAAGATTTACAAAAAGGTCAAAAACCTCATCAACCACTCTATCAGGCTCAGCTGCTGGTTTATCAATTTTGTTAACCACAACTATCGGTTTCAGACCAAGAGATAAAGCTTTTTTAACAACAAACTTTGTCTGAGGCATAACCCCTTCCTGAGCATCAACAAGAAGAAGAACTCCATCAACCATTTTTAAAACACGCTCAACCTCACCCCCAAAATCGGAGTGTCCGGGTGTATCTATAATGTTTATCTTATAATCTCCGTAATAGATAGCAGTATTTTTTGAAAGAATTGTAATACCTCTTTCTTTCTCTATATCGTTTGAGTCCATAACCCTTTCACCAAAATCTTTCCTCTCATTTAAAGTTCCACTTTGTTTTAAAAGTCCGTCAACAAGAGTTGTTTTTCCATGGTCAACGTGGGCAATAACTGCGATGTTTCTTATTTCCATAATATTCCTTCCCAATTTTTAGATTTTGAAAGGCTAAATATACACAGGAAAAGTTAGAAGTCAAATAGTATAATTTCTTTAAAATATAAAACACAGGAGAGAGGTATGTTTAAGCTACCTGAACACATAAAACAGGTTCACGTTTACGAACCGGGAAAACCGATAGAAGAACTTGAAAAAGAGCTTGGAATCAAAAATATCGTTAAACTTGCTTCAAACGAAAATCCCCTCGGCCCATCACCAAAAGGTGTCCAGGCAATAATTGAAGATTTAAAAAACCTTCACAGATATCCTGATGGCAACTCCTACTATTTAAAAAACGCACTTGCAAAGCACCTTAATGTTAAACCGGAAAACATATTTGTAGGACTTGGCTCAAACGAAGCACTTGATATTATTTCAAGAGCCTATCTTCGCCCTGGAGTTAACGCAGTCTATAGTGAAAAATCTTTCGCAGTTTACCCTATAGTTGTCCAGCTTGCAGGAGCAGAACATAAAGTTGTCAAAGTAAAAGATAACTACTATATGGATTTAAAAGCTCACCTTGATGCAATAGATGATAAAACCGCTGTTGTCTTTCTTGCAAACCCAAACAACCCAACAGGTACAGCTTTCTCTAAAAAGGAGTTTGAGGAATTTTTAAAAGAGTTCCCAGATGATGTTCTTCTTGTTCTTGATGAAGCATACTACGAATATGCTGTAGGGGCAGGTTTTGATATTGAAAACGGTGTAGAGTATATTTATGAAAAAAACATGCTTGTAACAAGAACATTTTCCAAAATATACGGTCTTGCCGGTCTTAGACTGGGATACGCAGTTGCAAACGAAGAGATAATTGCAGACATGAACAGAATCAGACAACCTTTCAACGTAACAAGACCGGCACAGGTTGCAGGTGTTGCAGCTCTTGAAGACAAAATGTTTATAAAACAGTCTCAAGTTGTAAACGAAGAAGGGAAAAAGTATCTTTACAAAGAGTTTGAAAAACTGGGCCTTAAGTATGTTCCTACATTTGCAAATTTTATTCTTGTTGATACCGGTTTTCCTACAAGAGAAGTGTTTAAACGTTTACTTCACAAAGGTGTTATTGTCAGAGCAATGGACGGATACGGATTCCCAACCTGTATAAGAGTAACCATAGGAACGATGAAAGAAAACATAGTGTTTATTGACAAATTAAGAGAAGTTATTGAAGAACTTAAAGATGAAAAAATAGGAGGATAAATATGGATTATCACGTAAAAGATTTATCTCTTGCCGATAAGGGAAAAGACAGAATTGAATGGGCAGAAATGGACATGCCCGTTTTAAGAAAAGAGATAAAGGAAAGATTCTTAAAAGAACAACCTTTAAAAGGGATAAAACTTGGTGTCTGTCTTCATGTAACAACCGAAACAGCAAACCTTGTAAGAACGCTAAAAGATGGAGGAGCGGAAGTTTACCTTTGTGCGTGCAATCCTTTGTCAACTCAAGATGATGTAGCAGCTGCTCTTGTAAAACACTACGATATTCCAGTATTTGCCATAAAAGGTGAAGATGAAAAAACTTACTACGAACATATAAAAACCGTCCTTTCAAAAGAACCTGACATAACAATGGATGATGGAGCTGACCTTATATCAACTCTTCATAAAGAATATCCTGAACTTGTAGAAAAAGTGATAGGCGGAACAGAGGAAACAACAACAGGTGTCATAAGACTGAAAGCTATGGCAAAAGATGGAGTTCTAAAATATCCTGTAATAGCTGTTAATGAAGCTCTTACAAAACACCTTTTTGACAACAGATATGGAACGGGACAATCAACTATTGACGGAATATTAAGAGCCACGAACAGGCTTCTTGCAGGCTCTGTGTTTGTTGTAGCAGGATATGGATGGTGTGGAAAGGGGCTTGCAATGAGAGCAGCAGGTATGGGAGCCGAAGTAATAGTTACAGAAGTTGACCCTATAAAAGCTATTGAAGCAAGAATGGACGGTTTCAGAGTAATGCCGATGAGTGAAGCTGCGAAAATTGGAGATATATTCTGCACTGTTACCGGGAACATCCACGTAATAAGGGAAGAACACTTTAACCTTATGAAAGACGGAGCTATAGTTTCCAACTCTGGCCATTTTAATGTGGAAATAGATGTTGCAGCCCTTGAAGAAATGGCAGTTAAAAAAAGAAGGGTAAGAGATTTTGTGGATGAATATGTTATGGAAGATGGAAGAAGAATTTACCTCTTAGGCGAAGGGAGACTTGTTAACCTTGCTGCAGCAGAAGGACATCCGGCATCTGTAATGGATATGAGCTTTGCAAATCAAGCTCTTTCAGCTGAATATATTGTGAAGGAAGGGAAAAATCTAAAACCTAATGTTTATGTTGTACCAGGACATATTGACAATAAAGTTGCAGAGCTAAAACTTAAAGCTATGGGAATAGAAATAGATAAACTTACACCAGAACAAATTGAGTACCTTAATTCCTGGGATGTGGGAACATAAAACTTATGAGGAGGTAGAACATGAGAAAGATTTTAGCAGCATTAACTCTGGTAGCCCTTTCGGCAGTCAGTGCAAACGCCCTTCCACTTTTTAAAGTGGAAGCAGGAGCAGGTATGGTAAAACAAAGTCCTTCAGGATGGATAAACTATCAAGGAACAGATGTTGACATTAAAGATGACCTGCAAATCGCAGATGAAACCAAACCTTTTGGCTGGGTAAGAATAGAGCATCCCATTCCTCTGATACCTAACCTTAAAGTTGAAGCTACAAAGTTTGACTTTTCAGGCTCTGGAACAATAACAAAAACCTTCACATTTGGAGGACAAACTTTTACAGCAAGTTCAAACATAGACAGTGAATTAAGAATGGACCAGTATGACCTGACTATTTACTGGGGAGTACCGTTTTTAGGACTTGCGACCCTTGGAACCACTCATGTAAACTTTGGTCTTACAGTAAAATATATTGATGGCTATGCCTGTGTTAAAACAGCTACACAGGAAGCTTCAACAGATTTTCAGGTTCCAGTGCCCATGGGATTTCTTGAGGGAGGATTCGGAATCGGTCCTGTTTCCACAAATGCAGATATCAAATGGATAGGCTACGGTGGAAGTCAGTTTTTTGATGCAAAAGCTGAAATAAGATACTCTCCTATTCCGCTCATGTTCATTGGCGCTGGTTATAGATATGAAAAACTTAAAATTGATGATATAGAAGATATTTCTTCAGATATAACAATAAAAGGGCCATACCTTGAAGCTGGTATAAGTTTCTAAATTCAAACAAGAGGGAGGATATCCTCCCTTTCATCTAAAGTTTAATTTAATAAGTTACTTTTTTAGGAAGTTTTTTTGCTTCCTCTACCCATTTGGCAACCTTGTTTACCCCTGGCAATTGACGAACAAGCTTTTTCTCTTTATTAACCTCTACAATTTTTTCATAAAGATTTTCAGGATTTCTTCGGGAAAGTTCAGGAACTGTATCAACCCCGGCAGCTTCAAGAAGATCTGCATACTCTTCCCCAATTCCTCTAACTCTCATCAAATCCGCCTTATTCACCCATTTAAGAACAACTTTAGATGAAATCCCTATTTTTTCTGCTATTTCTTCTCTTCCTTTAGAAGTAGCCCCTTTCTCAAGAAGCTCTTCAACGGTTGAAATGCCAATTGATTTGAGCTTTTCTGCGTAACTTTTACCTATACCTTCAATTTGTCTGATATCTTTCGGCATAACTTCCCCCTTTTTTGGTTTTTATATTCAAAAATTAAGAAAATTTTAAAAAATTTCTTTAAAATTGTCAAAATTAAAAAAAGAAAATTAGAAAAAGTTGAATAAAGTTAAGGAAAACATGGAATAGATACAGGGGGGGAAATCCCCCCTTGATTTCTATTTATCCACCAACTTTCATATTATGGCAGGTTGTACATTCCATTTTTGTTTTGTAAATGCCAGGAACTGTCTTCGCTTTCAGCTTACCGTAGTAATAAGCATTTAAAAGCTCTACTGTCTTTTTTGCAACATCTGCAGTTATCCTTGCACATCTTTCAGACCTTGCTTTACTATCGTAAGCAAATCCTGTCTTTTCACACCACTTCATAACAGATATATGACAGATTGGTGAAGTGGAAATGCTTGAGCCTAACGCACCTTTATACTTCCTTGGATTTTCAGGATTATATATAGGTAGCGGTGTTTCATTATGCCACTTATAAAGAGCATCTACAACCGTTTTCCAATCTCTACAGCAAAGATGAATAATTGCCGCTGCACCGTTTAAAGCTCCGCAGATTGTTCCCCAGCCGTTAATTCCACCTCTACCATACTCAAGTAATTCCCCCGGAATACCAACATAAGGGCCACCTACAGATTCTTTTAAGGTATCCAGAATAGAAGCAAAAACACCGTAAGCACAATGGCCTTTAAAGTAATAGTCATAAGCCTTTTTTTCTATCATTGCAGGATCTATAGGTTTGTAAGGATACGGCGGCTTTTTTGAACCCTTTGATGAAGCAAAAACTTTTCCGGTAACTCCTGAAATGAGAAGACCGGCTCCCCCCAACGCACCTTTGATTATAAAATCTCTTCTGTCCATGAAAACCTCCCTATCTTTCGTTTATTTTTATTATTCTACCTAATAATCTACAGAATTCAATAATGAAATTAGTTTAAGATAAACTAAAAAACTGAGAAAGATTTACAACTGAAAAGTAAGCAATAAAAAAATGGGGGCTTCCCCCCTTATAATATTACTAAAATATTTTCTCAATCATCTTTTTCATGCTCTTCATACTCATGCTTTTCACCGTACTCCTTCTCTTCATGTTCATATTTCCTTTCCATACCATCTCCAGTTCCATACTTGAGACGCTCTATAGCACCAGTTTCAAAAAATGACTTTAAATCCTCTTTAAAGTAAAAACCGTGCCCCACATAGTGGTGACAATCAAGACAGGACTCTTCTGTCTTTCCTTCTTCATATTCTTTGTGTTTAACATTATCTGGAAGAACTTTGTGGCAACCTCTACAATTTTCTTCATAAGTATATCTTTCCCTTGCATCAAGCTTTTCCAGCCAGAAATCAAGAGAGGAAATCTCTTTTTTCTTAAAATAATGACCATAAACATCTTTTAAAGCTGCCCGGGTTTTATCAAAAAGATAGACAACAACATTACTATGTTTTAAATGGCAATCCACACAGGTAGCCCTAACAGCACCAGCATCATTTCCAAGTGGCCCGTGGGGACCTGCAAGCCATGTTTCATACATTGGTTTCATTTCATGACAGGAGGCACAAAAAGAAGCTTTTGAGGTATTTTTTACCTGCTGGGCTGTAACAAGCGAAAAAACCACACCAATGCCAGCACCTACCAACAATAAAAACATTGTCTTTTTCATCAGTTATCCCCCTCAAAATTAACCCTTACTTGTTTACCGCCTCCATAAAAGTCTTTAGATTTTCCTTTTCCATTTTCTTAATCTCTTCAAAAGAGGAGTTAATCCATTTGTGCTCTTTTCTGCTAAGTATCTCCTTCTTCAACTTTTTCCATGCTTCAACCGTAGCTTTATCAATCTTTCCTTCTTTGAATTTTCTTTCTATAAGTTTATCAGCTTCAGGTAGAAGCTTAAAGTAGAAGTTGTAAGCTACAAGATAGATACCCTGCCAGTGGGAGTAATCAGCTCCCATCATAGCAGCACCGTGCCTTGCCCTTCTTCCTTCATGATGCCAGAGATGCCAGTAATCCCATTCAAGAGATTCATTAAACGGAGTTTTATCAAGTACACCATGGTTATACATAAATGTCATCACATCTTTAGCAGGTATAGCAAATTTCTCGTTGTACATCTTGATATATTCATCGTAAACCTTGAAGTAGTTATCAACATATTTCTTGGTATGACACGCCATACAGGTCTTCTTCATAAGCTCACGTTTTTTCTGCCAATTTTCCGTCCTCTTAGAAATAGGACCTCTTATGTTCCAGCTACTTTTCATACCAACATCATGAGAACCTTTAACCCCTGTAGATGTGCTACCCATGTGACATGTGAAACATGCAGGAGCTTGATAGTAATCCTCTCCAGCCTTAATATCTCTCCTCTCTAAAACCTTCTCCATATCTTTATGGTGGTATTCCCACGCTATACCGTGTTTTGAAAGCTCATAGATTTCTATATCGGGATGGTCAGGACCCTGATGGCACTTTCCACATGTTTTAGGATCTCTTGCCTGTGCAAGACTGAAAGAATGAGAATAGTGACACGCAGCACACGAACCAACACTCCCATCTGGATTAAACCTTCCTATACCGTTATTAGGCCATGTACCTGCAAGAGGCTTCCCATCTTTACCGATTTCAACCTTTGCACCGTGACATCCGGCACATCCGAAATAGTTGTTTGGCATTCCAGTAATAACCATACCAAGAACATTTTTAGCACTGTAAACAAATTTTCCACCCTGTGCATGATAGGAGTTTGTAAACTCCTTTGTCTCTTTAGGATGGCACTGACCACAATCTTTTGGGGAAACAATGGCAGAAACTATAAAACCGTGATGTTTCATTGCATCCGGATCAGTTTTTTTCGCTTTGTGACACTCAAAACATCCAACTCCAGCATCCGCATGTCCGCTACTTTTCCACTGCTTTACAATTGAAAGGGTATGTTTCTTATGACAGTCTATACAGGCCTGACTCTCTTTTGAAGTTTCCACAACACGAACCGAAGCCTTAGCAGCTCCCCCAGTTAAAGCAGCAGAAACGGTTGCTGCTACAAGCAGAGAACGCAGCACTCTTTTCATCCTTCCCTCCTTTTTCCTTTTATTTTAATTTAAAATTAGGAAAAGATACTTGCTTTTCAATGGCTTGCAAGTATTAAAAAACAAAAATATCAGGTTTATCGCTTATTTAAGGCCCAAATTAAAGAGTTGTTAGACACTTTAAAATATATCTCTCCAAGACTGCTCAAATAGGAAAGATAAGCATGGATAGCCGCTCTTATCAAAAAGTAGTGATAGCTGTCTTTTATTGTTAAATTCAAAGCAGCACATACATCCGACATTATAGTCTCGGTTGTTTTTTCTTCTTTTTCAAGAGATTCAATTACAGCATTTTCTACTTTTAGAATGGCTTTTTTATTTATTTTTACAATTTCAGCAATATTTTCAACAGGCCCTCCGTGTGAGGGAAGAAAAACTTTAAAATCCAAATTTAGAAGCTTTTCAAGGGTTCTTTTCTGTTCACCTATATGAACATTAAAAGGGATTTTAACTTTTGAAAGAACTCTTTCAGAAAGAAAAGCATCACCACAAAAAAGAACACCATCAACAGCAACACCAACATGTCCAGGAGCATGGCCAGGAAGAGGAATTACATTAAATCTTTTATCTGCTATTGCTATTTCACCCTCTTCATCAATAACAATATCCACTTTAGCAGGTTCTGCCATTACAAATTTATTTCTGAGAGTATCCACAGGCAAAACACCACAAAAAAGGGAATAACTGTTTATAAAAGGATGTTCTATAACAACAGATGCAACTTTTGAAGCGTATATTTTTACATCCGCCTTCTCTTTTAAAAATCTGTTTCCACCGCAATGGTCTGAGTGAAAGTGAGTATTTATAACCGCCACAGGGAAAAGTTCATATTTTCTTAAAAGTTTTAACAAGTTCTTTCCCGTTGAAGCATCAAGACCTGAATCTATAAGGGCAACTTTATTACCGTTACATTTAACAACACCTATGTTTGAAGGTGAAGGAATGTAGAATACACTGTCTGATAAAGATTTAAGAGTCATTTTTTTTGACTCACTACTTTTTCTATTTCTGCTACTACCTCATCCACAGATTTGCCTGTAGTGTCTATAACCACAGCACCTTCTGGAACAGTTAAGGGAGCAACTTTTCTATTTTTATCCTGATTATCCCTTGAAGTAATTTCTTTCAAAATTTCATCATAACTAATGTTAAATCCCTTCTTTTTAAGCTCTTCATAACGTCTCTTTGCCCTTTCTTCACAGGACGCAGTAAGAAAGATTTTAACATCCGCATCGGGAAATATATTTGTTCCAGCATCTCTACCATCGGTTATCACTTTCTTATCCTTAGCTATTTCTCTTAAAATCTCAATTACCTTTTCTCTTACTTCAGGAAATCTTGCAACTTTTGAAGCAAGAACGCCTCCTTCAGGAGTTCTTATTTTTTCAGTTATATCTTTGCCATTAAGAAACACTCTGCCATTATCAATATCCACATTCACAGTTTTAGCAAACTCGCTAACTGCTGATTCATCATCAACATCCACTCCTGCCTCTTTCGCGCCGTAACCTATAGCCCTATAAACAGCACCTGAATCAAGGTGTAAGAATCCAAGCTTTCTGGCAAGGATTTTAGCAACGGTGCTTTTGCCTGCTCCTGCAGGCCCATCTATCGTTATCTTCCTTACATCCATTCCTTTTCCTCTATCTCTTCTTTAGTCTTCTCATAAAGAGCTTTTAAACGGTCAGAAATTTCAACCCTGTAAATCCTTTTCTCATAAATATTTTTTATCTCTTCAGGAAGTTTTGTAAACTCTTCAAGGAAATACTCTTTTATTTCGGAGAGAGAAGGCAGTTTTTTAACCCTTTCACCTGAAATGAAAATCGGTTCAAGAAGCGGTAATCCCGAAGATTTTTCTTCAAAAAGGGTAACCTTATCAAAGCCATCAAATCTATAAACCTGTTTTCTACCAGGATACATCTTTTTTCCGCTGCTTGTTTTCATTACAGGTTTTTCTCCAAGCTCCACCAACTTATAAACAAAATCAACAAAAGGTGAGTCTGAAGATGTTCCCACTTTTGTTCCCACTCCAAAAATATCAACAGGAGCACCCTTGGAAAGAAGTTCATCTACCTTATACTCATCCACCCCACCGCTTACTATAATTTTAGTTTCCCTGAATCCGTTCTTATCAAGCATCTCTCTTGTTAACCTTGAAAGAGTCAAAATATCACCACTATCAAGCCTTACACCCTTAAGAGTATATCCACCTTTCAACAGATCTTTCGCAACTTCTATCGCCTTTTCAACACCTTTTACAGTGTCGTAAGTATCCACAAGAAGCACCGCTCTATCGGGAAACGTTTTAAGATAAGCTCTGAAAGCTTTCTCTTCCGTTTCAAAGCTCATAATGAAAGAGTGAGCAACGGTGCCAACAACAGGAATACCGTAAACTTTACCTGCAAGCACATTGGAAGTTGAAGAAAATCCCGCTATATAGGTGCTTCTTGCAGCTTTCATACCTGCATCTTTTCCGTGAGTGCGCCTTAAAGAAAAGTCCGAAAGAATCTTTCCCCTTGACACTGAATAAACCCTTGCAGCTTTTGATGCCACAAGTGTACTTATGTGGGTCATATTTAAAATTGCTGTTTCAAAAAGTTGAGCCTCATAGATGGGAGCTTCAAGTCTTAAAACAGGTTCATGAGGAAAAAAAGGAGTTCCTTCTTTCATACTGTAAAGATTCCCTGTAAATTTAAATTCTTTTAAAAAATCAAGAAACCAATCAGGAAATAACTTCAAAGAGTGCAGGTAATCCACATCATCCTTTGTAAATCTGAACTCTTCAAGATATTTAACAACATCCTCAAGTCCAGCATAAATAAGATAATTTCTCTTTTCAGGCAAAACTCTTGTAAAAAGTTCAAAAGAAGCCCGTTCTTTCCGTCCGTTGTCAAGATAGGCACACATCATCGTAAGCTCATAAAGGTCAGTAAACAAAGCTAAAGCCATAAACTCCTCCGTATTGAACTATCTGCTCCTTACAACCCCTATCCTGTTACAGTAATCTTTAATCGGACAGATACTGCACTTTGGAGATGTTGGATGACAGATATGCTGGCCAAGAGCCACAAGAAGCTCATTTATCTCTTTCCAGTATTTTTTCGGAAGTTTTTTTCTTAAGGCAAACTCTGTTTCTTCAGGAGTTTTCGTATTCACATATCCCATTCTGTTCATAATCCTGTGAACATGAGTATCAACACAGATTCCCGGTTTATCATAACCGAGAGTAACAACAAGATTGGCAGTTTTTCTGCCAACACCTTTAAGTTTTAAAAGCTCATCAAGAGTATCGGGAACTTTTCCATCATATTTTTCAACAAGTTTTTTACATATCTCTTTTATCGTTCTGGCTTTATTTCTGTAAAACCCTACAGGGTATATAAGCTTTTCTATCTCTTTTTCTGACAGTTTCAACATATCATAAGGATTATCAGCAACATTAAACAACCGTTCAGAAGCTTTTGCGGTTACTTCATCCTTTGTTCTTAAACTTAAAATAGTTGAAATAAGTATTTTAAAAGGATCTTTATCCTGACGGGACATAAGGCTAACAACCGGAACATCCCACCCTTTTGATTCCTTCTCAAGAATCTCAACAATCTTATCAATATTCACTTTCTTTTTAACCTTTTCCATGTTTCCCATTTAGAAAATCCTCAAGCTGTAAAAGTTCCTCAATAAGATCCGGAAACTGTTTAAGGGGTATCATATTCGGACCATCAGAAAGAGCTTTCTCTGGAAATGGATGGGTTTCAAAAAAGAGACCATCAACACCAACAGCAACAGCAGCCCTTGAAAGATACGGAACAAACTCTCTATCCCCTCCGGACGCTTTTCCAAGACCTCCTGGCTTTTGAACCGAATGGGTAGCATCAAAAATTACAGGAACACCAAAAGACTTCATAATCGGAATACTTCTGAAATCTACAACAAGATTGTTATAACCAAAAGTTGTTCCCCGCTCTGTCAGCATTATTTCAGACGCCCCAGATTCTTTCAACTTCTCAACAACGTTTCCCATGTCCCACGGAGCCATAAACTGCCCTTTCTTAACATTAACAGGCTTCCCGGTTTTTGCAGCAGCAATAAGAAGGTCTGTCTGCCTGCATAAAAACGCCGGTATCTGAATAAAATCAACTACCTTACCGGCAGGTTCAGCCTGCCACGATTCGTGAATATCGGTTAAAACCGGAAGAGAAAATTTACTCTTTACCTCTGCAAGAATTTCCAGTCCCTTTTCAAGACCGGGTCCTCTGAAAGAGTGAATAGAGCTTCTATTAGCTTTGTCAAAAGATGCTTTAAAGATAAACTTATGCTCTTTAAATCTTTCCTGAAGACGCAAGATAACTTCAGCTACTTCAAACACAACATCTCTGTTCTCTATAACACAGGGACCTGCAATGACAATCATTTAAACCTCCATCAATCATCCTGCTGCGGTAAAACAGGCATAACTCTTGCATCAACAGAAGGAAAAGCAGTAAGGGTTTCAAGAAAAACTTTTATTCTCCATGCTTCAACATCAGACAACTCTTCATTTAACATTCTGTCAGCCATAATCTTAACCGCAAGGTCAAGGCGTAAAACAGAACCGTTATGAAAATAGGGAGCAGTCAAAGCAACATTCTTAAGCGGAGCAGTTCTGAAAAAGCCTTTATCCGTTTCATTTCCAGTAACTTCAAATCTCCCAGGATCATTATCTATCGTAAACTTATGAAACTTCTCATCTGTAAGCATCGCCCCATAATGGCACTTAACACATCCCTTTTCTATAAAAAGATTCATTCCAATTTTCGCTTCATCAGAAAGAGCAAGAGTATCTCCTGAAAGAAACCTATCAAATTTGGAACCGAATGTATTTAATGTCCTTAAATAAGCAGCAATAGCTTTAGAAATATTTTCAAGATTTATAGGGTCTCCTTCATCTGGAAATGCTTTTCTAAAAAGAGAAATATACTCCGGAACGCTTTTAATTTTCCCAACAATTCTATCTTCTACTCCATTCATCTTAACAGGGTCCTGAATATTCATTTTCACCATATCTTCAAGAGATGTTGCTTTTCCAGTCCAGCCAAAAACTTTAAGATAACCTACATTAAACACCGTAGGAGTATTCCTGATATCCTTTCTCCATCCATAACCTATAGCGACTTGATGATTATCATCACCGCCTGAAGCTATATTATGGCAGGTATTGCACGAAATAGTATTGCTTCTTGACAATCTTGACTCAAAATAAAGCATCTTTCCAAGAATCACTTTAGCAGTTGTCTGGGAGTTATCAGATGGAATAGGTGGATACGAAGGAAGAAGAGAAAAATTTAAATTTTGAGTTCCGTTGAGAGAAGCAGGAGAAATATTTTCTGAAACCTCATCAAATAACTCTTTTGCAGCCAAGTCAAAATCAAATCGGGGCATTATCTTTTTATCCGATAGCTCTTTAGCTTTTAAGGCAAGCTCTTCTGGAGTTTTAAACTTATTAAGAAGCTGTTCCTTAGATGGAGCTATAAGACCATGACAGTCAGCACATTTATCTTCCCATATTCCAGCACTTGAAGACACGGTTAAACCAAGAAAAAACAGCAAACATAACATCAGTTTTCTCATATCAATCCTCCTCTAAAAGGTAAAACCAGGAACTTTTACTTCAAGCTCAAGCTCAACACCAAAAATTTTAAACACTTTTTCTCTAATAGTATCAACAATCCTGCAAAAATCGGAAAACGTTCCATTAGCAAAATTTATAATAAAGTTGGCGTGAATTTCTGAAACCTTTAATCCACCAACCGAAAATCCTTTCAAACCGGCTTTATCTATAAGATATCCTGCCGAAACTTTTTCCGGATTTTTAAATGTGGAACCTGCAGTTTTAAGATAAAAAGGAGGATGTTTTTTCAACCGATTTATTACAAACTCTTTCACAATTTCTTTAATTTTTTTCTCTTCCCTGATAAAAAACTCAGCCTCCCAGATTACACCCCTGTCAGGGAAAGGAGATTTTCTGTATCCAAAAGAAAAGAAATCCGTTAAATAGTGAAGATTGCCTTCTAAATCAATGTATCTAACAGCCTTTAAAAACTCTACCGTTTCTCTACCAAAAGCTCCGGCATTTTGAGCAACAGCACCACCTACTGTAACATCCGGCACTCCAGCTAAAAATTCAAAAAGGGAAAATTTCCTTTTAAGCTGCAAATTAATTATCTCTGAAATCTTAACTCCAGCCTCACATAAAAGCGTATCGTTTCCAATTTTGATCCTTTTCAAATTTGAAAAACTTACTAAATTGAACTTTTTCCCATCATCAGGAAGAACGAGATTACTTCCACCACCTATAACATAAGCATTTTCGTTGCTTAAAATCTGCACTACCTCATCAAATGTTTCAGGAAAAAATACGGTAAAATCTCCACCTATTCCGATAGTTGTCAAACATTTGCCTGAAACGATCTCAACCTTCATAAATCCACCTTAAAATCTCAGCCACAAAGCTTTAACTCCAGAAATTATGAACTGTGAAGCTATAGCACCAACTATCAAACCCATAATTCTGGTAATTATTTTTGTTCCGGTAATCCCAAGTCTTTTAATCAAAATACGGGAATTCTTAAGTGTTAAATATGTGATAAAAGAAACAATAGCTATTGCAACAAGAAGTGCTGCAAGAGAAAACAGTGAGTAAACTCGCTCCTTCAATATTATTATGGTAACCATCACTCCGGGCCCAAAAAGAATAGGAATACCAAGGGGAACTATAGCTATATCATCCTTAAGAGCTGCCTCATTTATCTCTTCTTCTGTCTGCTTTGTTCCAGCAGAGATATTTCCGTTTACTGTATGAATTGCAAATATGAGCAAAATAATACCACCCATTACCTTTATAGAATCTATATTTATACCGAAGAAACTAAAAATAGCGTTTCCAAAAAACAGCGTAACAAGGGAAGCTACAAATAAAAGAGTACTACTCCTTAGAGAAATACCGTCAATAACTTTTTTTGGCGTTTCCGGTGGAACAATTGAAACCAGAATAACAGCAGCAGCTATAGGATCAACAATAGCAATTAAAGACACAATATCTTTTAGTAGAAGACTAAAAGTATCAGGTATTTCCATCTCTTCTCCTTACAGCCGCAGCAACAAAATCAACAAACAGCGGATGAGGTTTCCACGGACGGGATTTAAATTCAGGATGAAACTGAACACCTACAAACCACGGATGCTCTTTAACTTCAACTATCTCAACAAGAGAATTATCAGGAGAAACCCCTGCTATAACAAGTCCAGCTTTCTCAAGCTCTTCTCTAAAATTGTTATTAAACTCATACCTGTGACGGTGTCTCTCAGAAATCTCCTTTTCTCCGTAGGCTTTAAAACTGTTTGTTCCTTCCTTTAAAACACATGGATACGCCCCAAGCCGCATAGTTCCGCCTTTTTCTGTAACTCCTTTTTGAGATTCCATAAGGTCTATTACAGGGTAAGGAGTCTCCGGATTAAACTCAGCACTGTGAGCATCTTTTAACCCTGCAACGTTTCTGGCAAATTCTATAACCGCACATTGCATTCCAAGACATATACCAAAGAACGGTATTCCCATTTCTCTGGCATACTTAACAGCCTTTATTTTCCCCTCAACTCCTCTTTCACCAAATCCGCCGGGAACAAGAATACCATCAACATCATTTAAAAAGTTTTCCGGAGAATCTTCATTAAGTAAATCAGCATTTACCCATTTAATATCAACTTTAACATTGTTGCTTGCACCTGCGTGAACAAACGATTCAATAATGCTTTTATAAGCATCAGGAAGCTCCACATACTTTCCAACAATAGCAATTGAAACAGCTCCGTTTTCAGGCTTTTTAACCCTTGAAACAAAATCTTTCCACTCTTTAAGTTCAGGTTCTTGAGCTGGAAGCTGAAGTTTTTCAAGTATAATTTCATCAATTCCTTCCTTTTTCAGATGTAAAGGAACCTCATAAATTGTAGAAAGATCCTTCGCATTTACAACATCCTGTTCCTTCACATTTGTAAAAAGGGCTATTTTCCTTTTAACACTTTGGGGAATAGTCCTTTCTGAACGGCAAACAATTATATCCGGCTGTATTCCTATTGCTCTCAATTCTTTAACAGAATGCTGAGTAGGTTTTGTTTTAAGTTCTCCCGCGGATTTCACATAAGGAACATAAGTTACATGAACATATATTGCGTTTGTCTTTCCAACTTCTATTCCAACCTGCCTTATCGCTTCAAGAAATGGCAAGCCTTCTATATCTCCTACCGTTCCTCCAACCTCAACAATTGCAACATCAACATTGGAAGATGCTATTTTTCTTATTTTCTCTTTTATACTGTCAGTAACATGAGGGATAACCTGAACCGTCGCACCTAAAAACTCTCCCCTTCTCTCCTTTTGAATTATCTCCTGATATATCTGACCAGAAGTAACGTTATTTATTCGTCCCATAACACTGTGGGTAAATCTTTCATAATGCCCAAGATCAAGGTCTGTTTCTGCCCCATCATCTGTTACATAAACCTCTCCATGCTGATACGGATTCATTGTTCCTGCATCAACGTTAAGATAGGGATCAAGCTTTTGAATTGTAACTTTTAATCCCCTGCTTTCAAGAAGCGTTCCTATTGAAGAAGCTGTTATTCCCTTTCCTATAGAAGAAAGAACTCCACCTGTAATAAAAATCAATTTAGCAGCCATTTAACCTCTCCCTTAACAGTTTTTCTGCTTTTTTAAGATCCTCTTCAGTATCAACACCAATTCCAAATTTCTCAACTACAGAAACAGCTATCTTTTCGCCGTGCTCAAGAATTCTCAGCTGTTCAAGTTTTTCAACCCTTTCAAGAAAACCAACATTCCAGGAAACAAACTCAAAAAGGGCATCCTTCCTGAACCCGTAAATCCCTATATGTTTTAAATAATTATCAGCAGATAAAAAACCATCTCTGTCAAAAGGAATTATGCTTCTTGAAAAGTATATTGCGTAACCGTCTCTATCAAGCACCACTTTCACATTGGCAGGATTTTCAACATCTTCAAAACTGGAGAATTTAGCAGCAATTGTTGAAAACCTATCTCCTTCCTTCAATCTCTTAACAACAGGAAACAGATGCTCCTCCTCTACAAAAGGTTCATCTCCCTGTATATTTACTACATATTCAAATTCTTGCCCTATAAGCCTTACAGCTTCAGCAACTCTATCAGTTCCACTTTGATGAAAAGAAGAGGTTATTACTGCCTCTCCACCTGCCTTCTTTACAACAGAAACAACATCATCACTATCTGTTGCCACAACAACATTATCTGTAACCTTTTTTGCCGCCTCAAAAACCCACTCTATCAATGTTTTACCAAGAAGCTTACGCAATGGTTTTCCAGGAAGCCTCTTGGAACCGATCCTTGCAGGAATAACTATAAGGCAATCCGAAAGCACAACCACCTCTTTAAAACATTTTTTCAAAAGGCAATTATACCTTTTATCGGCTCAAATTTATAAAAGCTAAAACAGAAATTTTAATGTATAATAGGTAAAAGTTTTTTCAGGAGGATAGGAATTGAAAATAGGAAGGTTCAAAAAAGAAAACCGAGCATTTTTTGCAATAGTAAAAGGTAGAGAAATAGTTCCTCTTAAAGAAAGAAAAGTATCAGAGCTTATGGAAAGTACCACTCCAGATGAAAGCGAAATTTACAACATAAAAGAGGTAAAATTTCTTCCTCCAACAAGACCTTCAAAGATAGTTGCCGTGGGACTTAATTACAAAGCCCATGCAGAAGAAATGGGTAAGCCTTTGCCAGAAGAACCACTGCTTTTTATGAAACCGTCTACTGCAGTAATCTCAAACAAAATGAAGATTATTCTCCCGGAAATGTCAGAAAGAGTTGACTACGAAGGAGAACTTGCTGTTGTAATAGGCAGAAAATGTAAAAATGTCAGCGAAGAGGAAGCGAAAAATTATATTTTAGGATATACCTGCTTTAATGATGTAACCGCAAGAGATTTACAGAAGAAAGACGGCCAATACACAAGAGCTAAATCGTTTGATACATTTGCTCCCTACGGACCGTGGATAAATACAGAAATAGAGCCAAACAATCTGAATATAACTACAAGGGTAAACGGAGAAATAAAACAGACAGGAAACACTTCCGACATGATATTTTCTCCTTACAGACTTATTTCTTTTATTTCCAAAATAATGACACTTCTACCTGGAGATGTTGTTATAACAGGCACCCCACCGGGAGTTGGACCTTTAAAAGACGGAGATAAAGTTGAAGTAGAAATAGAAAGGATAGGAACATTGATAAACTATACCAGAAAAGAAAACATTAAGGACTCTTAGCCTAGAGGGAAAACCGATGAAAGTTTATCCAGAATGTATCCCGTGTTTTCTGAAGCAGGTTTATAACATTCTTAAATTCATAGATGCAGACAAAGAATTATCCATAAAAATTTTACAGGAAACATGCAAACTGATAGGAGAAAAGCTTGAACCTGATAAATCACCTGGACACAACGCAACCAGCATTCACAAAATGTTTAAAGCAAAAGTTGGTGTTCACGATCCTTTTAAACCACTAAAAGACAAATACACAGAAATTGCATTAAAACTTGAGATGGAAATTGAAGAGCGGTTTTATAATCCAGCATACGACAAACTTGATATGGCTGTAAGGCTTGCAGCCGTTGGTAATGTAATAGACTTTGGTGTTCCCCGAGATGAGAAAAAAGAAAACAGCTCAAGCCACCACTTCTTTGACCTTGAAAACGAGATAGAAACCATACTTTCCCAAAAATTTGCATACTATGACAAAGAAATTTTTGAAAGATTTATAGTTCCAGGAAAATGGATTCTTTACGTTGCAGATAACGCAGGAGAAATCGTTTTTGATAAATTTTTAATTAGATATCTAAAAGAAAAAGGGATGAAAATAAGCTTTGCAGTAAGAGGCGGACCTATTCTAAACGATGCTACTATTGAAGATGCTTTAAAAAGCGGAATTGACGAAATAGTGGATAAACTTATAACCACCGGCGGGGATTTTATAGGAATAGACTTTGAATACGTGTCAGATGAGTTTAAAACCGAGTGGGATAAAGCCCACGTTATAATATCCAAAGGACAGGCAAACATTGAAACTCTTGAAAATATCAACTCTAAAGATATATTCTTTATTTTGAAAGCAAAATGTAACGCAATAGCGAAAGAGCTTAACTGCAATAAAGATGACCTTATTTTCGTTTACAATAAACACCTTTTAGAGATGAAAAATGAAGATACTTGATTTTGAAAAAGATTTTGAAACTATAAAATGCCTTATATGTGGTGGTGAAATAATATGTTCTCCCACAGACACACAATTTGGCCTTATAGGAAACGCTCTTGATATTGATGCTATTAAAAAGGTTTACCAGATAAAAAGAAGGGACTCTGAAAAACCTTTAATCGTTCTTTTTGATTCAATTTCACGAATAAGAAAATACGGAGTAATCATCCCAAACAGATACGAAGGTTTTTTAAATAAAATCTGGCCTGAAAGGTTAACTGTAATCTTACCTTTAGAGGAAAATTCCCCTTTTAAATTGTTGTTTAACAGAAATAATATAGCAGTAAGAATACCAAAACATGAAAAGCTCAGAAAACTTATAAAAGAAACCGTACCGGTATTTGCTCCAAGTGCCAATATACAAAATGAAAAACCGGCAACGACCTGCGAAGAATGTAAAAAACACTTTGAAAACCTTATTTCTTACTGTATAAAAGGGAAATGCAATTCTATCCCATCAACTATTATCTCTCTTACCTCAAACAGTATAAAATTAATAAGAGAAGGAGTTATCCTTTTTTCAACGGTTGAAAAACTCATCAGGGAGATTTAACAAAGTTATGAAAACCTTAATTTTCGGTGGACTTACACCGATTCATGATAAACTATTAGAAGCTGCCGTTAAGCATCTTGGTTACAATGCAAAACATCTTCCACAACCTGACATTGAATCTTTAAAAATAGGTAGGGAATTCTGTAATAAAGGGATGTGCAACCCTGCCTACTTTACCGTAGGGAATCTTCTTAAATTCCTCATAAATGAAAAAGAAAAAGGAGTAGACGTTGAAAAAACATACCTTTTTATAACAATTGGTGCATGCGGCCCCTGCAGATTTGGAATGTATGAAACCGAATATAAAAGTGCACTTAAAGAAGCAGGTTTTGAAAGTCTTGAAATGACACTCTTAAACCAGACAAAATTCTCAGCAGAAGGTGAGTTTAAAATAACAAAAAAGTTGATATACAACCTTATGAAAGCTGTAATAGTTGCTGACCTTTTAAGAGATATTTCTTACCAGATAAGACCCTATGAAATAGAATCGGGAAAAACCGATAAAATACTTACTGAAAGCACTAAAATGATTTACAATGTTCTAAAAAATAACCCTGATATTAAAAGCATAATAAAAGCTTTAAAACAGATAAAAAAGCTGTTTGAAACGGTAAATGTTGATTACTCAAAAGTAAAACCTATTGTAAATGTTATAGGAGAGTTCTGGGTTCAAACTACAGAAGGAGACGGAAACTACAACATACACCGATGGCTTGAAAAAGAAGGAGCGGAAGTAAAAGTTGAACCTATCTCAGGATGGATTGAATACCAGATATTTACAGAAATAGAAAAAACAAAACTTGAGATAAAAGTAAAAGGAAAAACTTTCAAGAGATACAGAAAAATATTTATGCTGAAAGTACTCCTTGACTTTTACAGATGTCTTTATGAAAGTTTCCGTAAAGCCTTAGGCAATAAACCAAGAAGTATGCCAGACCAGAAACTGCTTTGGGAATTAGCAAAACCCTACTATGACCCTTTTGTAACAGGTGGGGAAGGACATCTTGAAGTGGCAAAACATATTTACAACGTTAAATTTAAAAAAGCTCACATGACTCTATCCCTTAAACCTTTCGGATGTATGCCATCAACACAAAGCGACGGTGTGCAAACCAAAGTTCTTTCTGACTATCCAGAATCTATATTTGTATCAGTAGAAACTTCAGGAGATAGCGAAGTAAATGCAAAAAGCAGAATTCAGATGAAACTCTATGAAGCAAAAGAGCAAGCAAATATTGAGTATGAAAGAGTTCTTGAAAAACATTCTTTATCGGCAGAAGAAGTAAAGACAGCGGTAAAAATGGATAATAGCTTACAGAATCCATTTATAAAGCTCTCCAGAAATCATCTCCTTACAGCTGCTAAGTTTGTAGATGGAAATTACAAAAAGATAAGGAGCATAAATGGACGCACTTTACATAGAAAAGGTTTCAGAGGAATTAAATCAGCTATTTAAAAAAAAGAAAATAACCGGATATGCTAAGGAAAACAACAGTTTCTCCGTAGAAACAGGAAATGAACAGATAACATTCGTTTTAAAAAACCCAAACGGTATAATTTTAAAAAAAGAAAAAATTCAGGATAAAACATACCTTAAAAAATTCAGAAACCTGTTTATAAAATCGGTCAGCACCCTGAATAAAGATAGAGTTATCATATTCAACTTGATAAAAATTTCAGTATCTGGAAAAACAGAAGAGTTTAATCTCATAATCGAACTGACAGGAAAGCACAGCAACGTAATCATAACAGACAGTAGCAAAAAAATTCTATACACATTTAAAGAAGTGGAATCTACTGTAAGAAATATAAAAATAGGAGAAGAATACATTTTGCCCCCAAATGAAAAAAAAGAATTTAAAGAAATAAAGTTTGGAGAAGTTACACCTCAGGGAATTGAAAAAAAACTTTACAGGTTTATAAAAGGTTTATCTCCTTTAAACTGTAAAGAGATAGCGTTCTATGTTAAAAACGGACTATCCCTTGAAGAAGCTTACCAGAAATTTATAACAAATCACAAAAATTCAAACATAGCTTTTCTCTACTTTGAAAATAAGAAGCCTAAGTTTTTAACAACTTTTAAATATGAAAGCCTGAAAGATTTCAAATATATAGAATTTAAGGACTCTCCATCTTTTATAAGCGCATGGCAATACTTTACTGAACAATTTCATATAGAAATGCAGATAGATACATTGAAATCAAAGCTTGTAAAGCTGATAGAAAGAAAATTAAAAACAATAGATGAAAAACTATCAAAAATGGAAAATCCCGATAACCTGCTTCAAAAAGCAAAAATTCTTAAAAAGGCAGGAGAACTTCTTAAATATAATCTTCACAAAATAAAACCGGGTGTAAATAAACTAACACTTACAGATTATGAAACAGAAGATGATTTAACTATTACTGTTAACCCTGCAAAAACTCCCCAGCAAAATCTGAACGATATTTTTAAAAAAGCAAAAAAACTTGAAAACAAAGCTGTGTTTGAAAAGACAGAAAGAGAAAAACTTCTATCACAGAGAAAATTTTTAGAAGCTCTAAAGGAGAAAGTTTTTTCCTTAAACTCTATTCAAGAACTCCAGGAAATAGAAAAGCTTTTAACAACACAAAGAGAGAAAAGTAAAGAAAAGGAAAAAAACTTTCCCTATAAAATAACTCTTCCTTCTGGTAAACAGCTTTTGATAGGTAGAAACAGAGTTGAAAATGAAATAATATCTTTAAAACTATCAAATCCATGGGATATATGGTTTCACGCAAAAGAGACACCAGGTTCCCATGTATTGTTAAAGTTAGACAAAGGAGAATCTCCATCTGAAGCAGATATAAAATTTGCAGCATCTGCAGCAGCTTTTTTCAGTAAAGGAAAAAACTCTGGCAAAATAAAAATTGACTACACACCTGCAAAGTATCTCAAAAAACCACCGGGAACACCATCAGGATACGTAATTTACAAAAATGAAAAAACCGTTGTAATAGATTCTTCTGAATTTGAAAAATTTCTAAAAAACAACAACCTTCTCCGGAAATAATATACCTTTTTTAACACTACCAACACCTAAAAACTCTCCGTTTTCATCAACAACTACATATTTCCCATCAGGAAACTGAATATTAAATCTTCTACCATTTTGAAACCATACAGCACAAGTGTCTTTCAAAACAAGTTTGTCAAATGGTAAAACATCCTGTATAGGTTTTAAATAAGTTTTTATGTTTTCCCTGGTTAAATCATTTAAAGGTACAGCTTCCTCCACAGATATATTATCAACAGAAACTCTCCTTAAAGCAGTAACAACAGCATCTGTCCCTGCCGCTATACCGATATCATGTACAAGAGACCTTATATATGTACCTGAAGAGCAACAAACCTTTAGAGCAAATTCTGGAAATGAAAAATCCAAAATATCAATATTGTAAATTTCAACAACTCTTGAAGGAAGAGAAACCTCCTCTCCACTTCTTGCAAGTTCGTAAGCCCTCTTTCCTTTAATTCTAACAGCCGAAAAAGAGGGGGGCGTCTGTTTTATCTTTCCCTTGAATTTCTTTATTATGGAAAGAAGCTCCTTTTCATTTAGATTTTTTGTCGGAACTTCCTTAACATTTCCATCTATATCATAAGTATCACTTGAAAACCCAAATTTCCCTACCACCTCATAACACTTGTCAAGCTTTAAAAGGTACTCACCAAAACGGGTAGCCTTCCCAACAGCAATAATAAGAAGACCGGTAGCGAGAGGATCAAGAGTTCCAGTATGGCCAACTTTCACTTTAGAAGGCAAAAGCCTTCGGATATGCCTCACAGCATCAAAGGAGGTAATACCCGAAGGCTTATCTACAAAAAGAAATCCTGTCATCTATTCTCTTTCTTTCTAAAGTAGATAAATCCTAAAGTCACAAATGGAAGCAATAAATCAAATCCAACAGTCCCTGAAGGTGAAATTGAGCAGGAGCCTCCAGATTCTGGAATATCTTCCGTTGTTACCGTTTCGTTGGTTGTATTATCCGAAGTAGTTGTCATAGTTGTAGTCGTAGCACCTGTAGTACCTGTATTTGTAGCTGAAGTTGTACTATTAGTACTGACAATGGTTTGTGTTACATCAACAACATTAGCTTTTAAATCAACAGGTATAACAGATAACGTTTGATTATTTGTGAAAATCTTCATAGTTTCATTAAATAAACCGGAAACCACGGGAGTAAACTCAATCTTCAATATTAAAGCATCCTCAGAAGAAAGGAGAGCAGGAAAAGCAATTTCTTCCCCAGTGTACAAGTTATACGCTACAATATTCACTCCCTTAGAAGCAAGCTCGTTAGAATTCAAGAAAATTAAGATTGAGGATGTTCCATTATTCTCAACATAAATTATCTCTTCTTTAACTTCACCTACAGTAACATTTCCAAAATCTATTTTTGTAGTGGAAACTGTAATAGAAGATGGTGAAAATGCAACATTCGCATTTAACGTTACAGATACCATCGGAAACTGAGATACACTGGTGTAAATGTTTATAGGAATGCTCACATTTCCTAAATCTTTCGCTGTATAGCTAAACTGAACAGTCAGTTCCTCACCAGGTGCTAATGTAACCCCAGCTACACCCGTCTTTAATGTAACTCCTCTATTGGCAAGTTCGTCACTGTTTACTCCCGTTAATGTTATGTCAGCCGTTCCATTGTTGGTGATTATAAACGCTCCCTCTTTAAGCTCTCCTATCTCCATGTCCCCTAAGTCTATGCTCGTAGTATTAACCTTTAAACTGTAAGTCCTATCGCTAACATTCGCATTTAACGTTACAGATACCATCGGAAACTGAGATACACTGGTGTAAATGTTTATAGGAATGCTCACATTTCCTAAATCTTTCGCTGTATAGCTAAACTGAACAGTCAGTTCCTCACCAGGTGCTAATGTAACCCCAGCTACACCCGTCTTTAATGTAACTCCTCTATTGGCAAGTTCGTCACTGTTTACTCCCGTTAATGTTATGTCAGCCGTTCCATTGTTGGTGATTATAAACGCTCCCTCTTTAAGCTCTCCTATCTCCATGTCCCCTAAGTCTATGCTCGTAGTATTAACCTTTAAACTGTAAGTCCTATCGCTAACATTCGCATTTAGTAGAATAGTTTTTTTACTTAAATCCTGACTATTTATAAAAATCTCAAAAGGAATAACAACTGTTCCAGAGTTCACAGGAGTATATTGAAGAGCAACTGTCAACTTATCACCTGGTAGCAGAGTAATTGGAGCATTAGCATCTACAAAACCTGAAACACTATCCTGATATATAGTGGTAATGGAAACCCCTTTCTCTGCAAGTTCATCAGTATTAAAGCCTGTTATCGTTAAACTTGTTGTTCCGTTATTAACGATGAAAAACGATTCCTGATTTATATCTCCCACAATAAGATTTCCAAAGTCAACAGACGCAGGAACAGAAAGAGACGCACTTCCTGAAACAACCGTGGCAGAGCAGTTTATAGTTGCAAACGTTTCTGTAGAGTTTGTTGTTATAAGCTCAAACGAAGTAGAATAAGTCCCTGTTTCAACATACTGTTCGGGGAATCCCACAACCACTTCAAGTTGCTCTCCCGGTTGAACTAAAATTGGATTATTTACCTGCCCGGTATCAGAGTTAAAATCAACTCTTGCAGCATTCCCTTGAGAATCTATATGGATAATATCCTGTATATAAAAAGGCGATTCTTTAACCTCAAGAATATTTGAAATAGAAAAATTATCACTTCCGGTATTTTTCAGGTAAACTACTTCATAGCTTTTCTCTACAGCAGTGGCAACATTCCCAAAATTAACATCTATACTTGCACCAGAAGAACCTACATTTAACGTATATGCAGCATACACACTGTTTGTCATAAAAAGAAACATAAAAAAGCTTACAATTTTTATTAAAAACTTTCTCATCCCTCGCCTCCACTTCCTTCAGATGAAATAACTTTAGGTGTGATAAATATAAGAAGCTGAGAGTTACTGTTCTTCACAACTTCATTTTTAAACAACCAGCCAAGAAGGGGTATTTTAGAAAGTAACGGAACTCCAGCTTTACTTTTTGACTTTTCCTGCTCATAAATACCACCTATTACAAGGGTATCTCCATTGTTAACCATAATCTGAGTCTTAACATTTCTTGTATCAATGGCCGGTTCAGTATTTCCTGTTATGGCAACATAATCATAATTTGGCTTATCTTTCTTAATTTCAAGGTCAAGCATTATTTTATTATCATTTGTAACATGAGGTTTAACCTTTAGAATAAGAGAAGCCTTTTTAAATTCAGTAGAAATGTTTCCATTTTCATCTATCACTTTATATGGAATCTCCATACCCTGCTCTATAGTAGCTTCTTTATTGTCAAGAGTCACAACTTTTGGTTGAGACACAAGCTTACCATTACCTGTTAGCTCAGATGCTTTAATAGCAAGCTCAGCCCTTAAACTTTGATCCTTCTTCAAAATTCCAACAGCAAGAGTGTAGGGTTGGGACGGCATTGTGGCAGCATTGCCAATAGAACCTGTAGCAACTCCAGGAATCGTAACAGCATCATTAGCCTGAAAACTTCCCGCCTTATAAAGATTTGAACCTGAACCCCAGGCTGCAAGACTCCAGTTTACACCAAGCTGTTTTTCTAAACTTGTATCTACAAGCACTATTTTTGCCTCTATAGAAACCTGTCTGGTCATTTTATCAGTATGCTTTATTATCTCCATAATTTTTTCATAGTGAGATTTAGTAACTTTCAGAATAAGACTGTTTGTCCTTTCATCCACTTCCACAAGTTCTCTTGTATTCAATTTTTTTCCTTTCTTCTCCTCAGCATTAAGGTATTTTTCTATAATTTTTGCCACCTCTTGTGCATAAGCATAGTTAAGGGGAACAATATATGTATGAATCGGTTCTGTAGCCAATTCTTCAAGAATTTTCTGTTTTGAAGCTATACGTATATAGTCTTTTTTCTTTATGTAAGTGAAACCAAGAGGCTCAACCACTGCTTTCAAAGCTTCTTCCCAGCTAACTGGAGTAAGAAATCTTATAAAAACTGTTCCTTTCACTTCAGGGTCAAAAACAACATTTAAACCAACAATATCTGCTATAGCCCTTACAACTGTCCTTACATCCGCATTGGTAAAATCAAGCTTTATTTTCTTGGTTTCTATATTTTCATTAATTATTTTTCCTTGAACCCCATCTGCAACTTTTTTCTGAGATGGTGATAAAAATTTAATCTCATATTTACTTCCTCTATTAAGCACTTGAACAGGAAAATCTTTTTTAAGGAGAACAACAATGTAAGATTTCTTTCCTGTTGAATAGGTTTTTATCTTATCAACAAAACGGGAATTTAACAATTTCTCACTTTCTTTAAGAACTGCAGTATCAGAAGAGAATACAATCTGCCTCCCACTTTTTTTAAACTTGAAGGGAACATTTGTACCGGTATCAATAATAAAACTATCGTGTGTTTCATAAGTTTTAAACATTGCAAACGTAGGTGAAGCAATAACAAAAGTTGTAGCTTTTGGAAAAACAGTATATGAAACATTAATTTTATTAACCGGAACTATCTTCACTTCAGTACCATTTTCTAAAGGAACAATATCTATTATCTTTATCAGATCATCTCTATAACCATAAACTTTTCTCTTATCAGCAATACAACCTTCAAGAAAAAAGTTATAAGAACCTTCGTTTTTTTTCTCTTTAACCTGACAATTACCATCAGTTTTAAGAACCAATCTGAGCTTGCCATTTATGTTTAAAAGGTTAATATCGGTAATCTTCGCAGCAAAAGAAGGAGATGCCAGAACTGTTAAAATGGTTAATGTATTTATCAATTTCCTCATTTTACTTCCCCCGTATTGAAATTAATCTCCATAATATCGGAAACCAGTTTTTTGCCAACTTTTTTATAAATTTTTAAAACTAACTTCGCAGGCTCTATCTTTAAAATTTTTGCGTTAACATCAACAGGATCTCCAGAAGAAAAGATATATACTTTACCTGTTTGAGGGTCCACAGCAACTGCTTTTAAAGAGTTTCCATCTCCTATAACCCCTTCAAAAATTAGCTTCTCTAAGGGTGGTGACTTAAGTCTAAAAACTCTTGGTTTTTCAATTACAGTTACTTTTTCCGGCTTTTTCTTCTGTAATTGTTTCCTTTTCCATTCTGAAATTTCTCTTAGCTTTACAGGATTTAAGAAGGGATCTATATAGGCAAAAGTGTTTAAATTCATTAAAAACATTAAAAAGAAACTTAATACAAAAACTTTTCTCATCACAATTACCTCTTTAACATATATGCATTAATCTGCATATTTACCTGGACTGTATAAGGATACAGATAAACTTCTTTCTTAACAGTTTTATCATCTGTTCTCTCTTCAACCTTTTTCTTCACAGGGTCAAGAGCAACCATGCTTAAATCTCCAATGGTAAGCACCCTTTTCGCTGAAACAATATGCTCACACCACTTAATAAAATTTGGATAACGAGTGCTCATAACTACACTGTATCCGATTTTAGTATAGTATTTTTTAGTCTCTTCTCTGCCTCTTTGGATAAGATCTATACGAATAGTTCCTGTATCTTGAGCAACCGATTTTATAATATTGCTTACATCCTCTTTACCTGTTGGCAATTTCGCTTCCAATTTCGAAATTTCTTCTTCAAGCTTTGATATCTCCTTTTTAAGAATATCCCGCCTTTTCTCAACCAGTTTTAATTTTGCAACTCTTGCCTTTTTCCGATTTACCTGATTGGAAAGTATAGCTATCTTTTGATTGATTGGATCTATAACGTTCATTTTATAAACAAACGCAACTACAAAAAGTAGAATTAAATATCCTATCCATTTTTGCCATTTTGGAATCTCAGCCCATCTTTCTTTTAAGTCATCAATCAATCCTTCAAAAGCCATTATTTCATCTCCACAGTAAAGGAAAAGTGATAATATTTATAGGTTGCTCCCGTCTCTTTTGATTTATACTCCTCATAAGAGGTCTTTTTAAATTTCACCTCTCCTATCTTCTCTTCAACATTTTTAAGGAATTGAGATACAAGCTTCAAATTGTAAGCATTCCCCGCTATATAAATCTTTTTTCCATCCTGTTTTAAATTTTCCAACCACACCCCATACGGAATGTTTTTCCTATCTGCAAAAAAGTATATAAAAGACGGAACCTGTCTCTCTTTATCAAGCTTAGAAATCACATTAAGCTTTTCCTTCAGAGTCTCCCTCACTTTTATCAATTTTTTCTCTTCTGCTTGAATTTTCTTTAATCTTGCAAGTTCTCTATCAAGACGGATTATCTCCTGTTTTAGAAATCTCTCTTTACTTTTCAACTGTCCTGTATACCAGAACAAACCTCCAAAGGTGATAAAAAGAAGCAAAACAGCTAAAATTATGTCAGGTTTAAGCAGCTTTTCTATAAATGTTTCTTCTCTTTCTAAAAAGTTAAATCTTAGCATTTTCATCACCCTTATATCTTAAACTTAAACCACAAGATATTGCGTATTCTTGATTGTTATCTTTACCATCAAAATAAAAAGGTTTCCCTATCTCAATATTTTTATTTGTACAATCTTTCATTAAAGAAATAAGATTTTTCTGTTTTGAACCTCCACCATACACAAAAATTTCCTCTACATTTTGTTCAAACCTGTCCTTAAAATTATCTATTGCCCAGATAGTTTCTGTAGCTATCTTCTTTATTATCTTAGAAATAACTTCTTCAAACGCTTTCTCATAAGAGACAGAATCAAGATTCTCCCCCAATTTCAAGCGTTCCGCTTCTTCGTAGCTTATCAAATATTCCTTTTGAAGTTGTTCCGTTATACTATTACTACCCATCTCTATATTGCGAGTTAAATAGGGAAATCCCCCGAAACTTATAACAATTTTTGTAAAAGTGGCTCCTATGTCAACAAGACAAACAGGATCTATCACTTTATCTGGATAGTTGAGATAGAACTGATTATTAAGAGCAGCAGGTTCAATATCTATAACCTGAACTGCAAGTCCTGCACTATCAGCTAAAGCAACATACTCTTCAAGAATGTCCCTTTTAACAGCAGCAATAGCTATATCAATATTTTCTTTTGTTATAGACACGGGCAAAACTTTATATTTAACAACTACTTTACCTATATCTTCTTCTGAAAGAATACCCTGTATATGCTCTAGTGCAACATCTTCTGGATTCTCTGATGGAGAAGCACTTATTACGGTATAAAAACACAAAGCAAGGGGAATATGCAAAGCTACATTTTTAGAATCTGGAGCTACTGACTCAACAGTTTCTTTAATTAAGGAAGAGAGTGAAACAAAATCTATAATTTCAGTACCAACTATAAAAGATTCGCCATATTCCCTTTTCCCAAAACTTACAATATGATAGGAACCTTTACCTTCTTTCAACCTGCAAACTTTAACTGATGAAGTTCCTATATCAACCCCTGTATAAAGAGACTTTCTTCCGGTAAAAACACCTATAAAGCTATCAAAATTCAGCATACCTTTCCCCATATGCATTTATAAAAATTATTTATTTTCCTAATATATAACCCTATATGCAGAACTATAATAAAACTTTATATATTATGTCAAGCCAATACTTTTTTTAAATTTTCAATAAATTCAGGATATGAAGTGTTTATGCATTCAATATCATCTACTATTACGCCGTTTTCACTTATAAGTCTAGCAATCATAAAAGACATAGCAATTCTATGGTCACCAAAAGAAGAAACCTTACCACCTTTAAGTTTCGTTTTCCCTTTTATAACCATCCCATCTTCCAATTCTTCAACTTCAGCACCTATATTTTTTAGATTTGAAACAACTGTTTTTATCCTATCACTTTCTTTAACCCTCAGTTCTGAAGCATCTTTTATCACAGTCTCTCCTTCAGCCTGGGTAGCAAGAACAGCTATCACAGGAATCTCATCTATAAGCCTTGGGATTATATCCCCTTCAATTGTAACCCCCTTCAAATTTTCAGAGTAAACAACTTTTATATCTCCTATCCATTCCCCAGAAACCTCTCTCTCATTCTCCACCGAAAACTTAACCCCCATACGTTTCATTACATCCAAAATCCCCGTCCTTGTAGGATTTAAAATCACATCCTTTAAAACCAGCTCTGAACCTGGAACAACAGCAGCAGCAACCATAAAAAACGCAGCAGAAGAGATATCTGCAGGAACATCAATCTCCATATCTGCTTCAAGTTCCCTATTTTTCCCAAGAGACACTTTAAGACCGTCTATTTCAACGTCCACACCAAAAGCTTCCAACATTTTCTCTGTATGGTCTCTACTTTTTGAAGGTTCTATAACAGAAACCGGTTCATCGGTAAAAAGTCCTGCAAGCAAAATGGCAGACTTTACCTGAGCGCTTGCTTTAGGACTTTCATAAAATATCCCTGAAAGAGGATATTTACCGACAATTGTAAGGGGCGGATATTTACCATTTTCCCTTCCGTAAATTGTAGCACCCATCCTTCTTAGCGGAATGGCAATCCTGTCCATAGGTCTTTTTCTAAGATACTTATCTCCTGTTAAAACAGAATAGAAATTCTGCCCGGATAAAATACCTGAAATTAATCTTATAGATGTTCCTGAGTTCCCAAGGTCAATAATATCAAAAGGTTCTTTTAAAAACTTTCCCTTCCCTTTTATAGTGATAATTTCTCCATCATCCTCAATATCAACACCAAGCATTCTAAAAGCTTTTAAAGTGTTCATACAATCTTCAGAACGAAGAAAATTCTTAACTTTAATCAAACCTTTATTTAAAGAACCCAGCATAATAGCTCTGTGAGAAATAGACTTATCAGACGGAACTCTTAAAACTCCTTTCAAAGCTCCTGCAGGTTTAATTTCAAACATAAATTCTCTCCTTAAATTTCTGTATTTATACAGATACATTTATAAAATTGGTTCACATAATTATACCAACATGTATTAAAATACCCTAAACAAAAGACTTCTCAAAAGGAGGAAAAGATGAAACCCTTAGCAATGGAAGAGATTAGAAAAGAAATGGAAGGAATAATTAGAGAAACTGAAAATAGCGTTGAAATTTTAGATGAAAAGAAAGTGAGAGAAAAACTTATTGACAAACTTATCTACACAGCTGTTTTTGGAAACGAAAAGGAAAAAGGTTACAGCAGATGGCTTATAAAGACAATAGCTCTTGAACTTGATGCTGTTCCTTCTTCTATTCATGACCTTTATATGGAAGGAATGGGAAAGGAGAAAATAGACAGGTGGTTCACCGTCCCAGCAATGAACATAAGGGGAATGACCTACGATGTAATGAGACAGATATTCAAAATAGCAGTTGAAGAAAAGATGACCGCCTTTATCCTTGAAATAGCAAAATCTGAAATAGGATACACATTCCAGAGACCTGAAGAATACACTGTATGCGCCCTTGCAGCAGCTGTAAAAGAAGGATATAAAGGACCTGTATTTATTCAAGGAGATCACTTCCAGTTTAAAGCAAAGAACTATTTTGAAGATCCTGAAAAAGAGCTGAATGCTATAAAAGAACTGACAAAAGAAGCAATAGAAGCCGGATTTTACAACATAGATATTGATCCTTCCACTCTTGTAGATTACTCAAAACCAACCCTTGAAAAACAGCAATACCACAACTACATAAACACTGCAAAAATGACAGCTTTTATAAGAGAAATAGAGCCTGAAGGAATTACAGTATCTGTAGGAGGCGAAATAGGTCATATAGGAGGAAAAAATTCAACTCCAGAAGAGTTTGAAGCGTTTATGGAAGGTTACCTTAAAACACTAAAAGAGTATGGTGAAGAGATTCCTTACATAAGTAAGATAAGCGTTCAAACAGGAACAGAACATGGAGGAGTGCCTCTTCCTGATGGCAGAGTTGCAGAAGTTAAGCTTGATTTTTCCGTTCTTAAAGCAATAGGAGAAGTTGCAAGAAAAAAATACAGTATGTCAGGAGCAGTTCAGCATGGAGCATCAACACTTCCCGATGAACTTTTCCATAAGTTTCCAGAAGTAAAAACCTCCGAAATTCATCTTGCAACAGGTTTCCAGAACATAATTTATGACCATCTTCCTGAAGAGTTTAAACAAGAGATATACACATACCTGAAGGAAAATTTCAGAAATGAATGGAAAGAGGGATGGACTGAAAAACAGTTTATTTACAAAACAAGAAAGAAAGGTTTTGGACCATTTAAAGAGAAATTCTGGAATCTACCTTCAGATGTTAAAGAAAATATACTCAAGGCTCTGGAAGAAAAGTTTAGATTTTTATTTGAACAGTTGAATGTTTACAACTCAAAGCAGTATACAGATGAATACATAAAGCCAGTAAAAGTATATCCTTCAAAACCAAACCTATAAAAAAGGGGGAATATCCCCCCTTTTTACTTCAATCCAGCCGCTTTCTTTAAAGCATCAACCTCTTCTTTTGTAAGCTCCCTAAAATAACCCTTCGGTAAATTGCCAAGCTTTAGAGGACCTATTGAAACCCTTTTAAGTTTAAGAACAGGATGCTTAAACCTATCAAAAAATCTTCTCACAATCCTGTTTCTGCCAACATCAATGGTTATCTCAAGATACGTGTTTTTTCCAGTTCTACTGGGCTTAAGATACTTTATGGAAATAGGCTTTATAAACCCATCCTCAAGTTTCGCACCTTTTCTCATCCTCTCTATTTCAGCGGGTGTCACTTTACCCTTTACTTTGGCTATGTAAGTTTTCGGAACATGATACTTCGGGTGCATAAGTCTGTCTGCAAGCTCCCCATCGTTTGTCATTAAAAGCAAACCTTCTGTGTTGTAATCAAGTCTTCCAACTGGAAAAACCCTTACAGGATACTTTTTAAAGTAATCTCTAACAGCTACTCTCCTGTCTCCGGGAACTTTTTCCATCGTAGTCAAAACACCCTGAGGTTTATTAAAGATAAGGTAAACAAATTTTTTAGGTAATCTGACCCTTTCTCCATCAACCTTTACAACATCTTTTTTAGGGTCTATATCAATACCTAAGGATTTTATTTCCTCATCATTAACTGTAACTCTTCCCTGTCTTATAAGCTCTTCCACCTTTCTTCTCGCACCAAATCCTGCATAAGAAAGAAATCTATTTAACCGCATAACGCCTCCTCTGATGTATAATTCTTCCATTATGAGAAAAATAAAGCTAAAAGTAAAAACCGCCGCAAAAATGCAACCCATATTTGGCAAAACTGCCCAACAGCTACTTGATGAATTTATAAATATAGCCACAAAAGAGATTATGGCTCTAAATAAAGATAAGGTTTCAAACAAAGCCTTTGCAGAGACCTTTTTATCCCCAGAAAATTTGCAAAAATTGGAAAAACTAAAAATCCGTTTAAAAAATCTGGAAAAAGAGATTTCAAACAAGAAAGTAATCTACGACCTTTTTCACAGTATCTTTAGAAACTACAGATGGGCAGTAGATTCTGGAAGTGAAAAAGAGATAGAAATTAAAGTATGGATAGCCTCATCTATTGACAAAATAGAAAGAATCTTATTCTTGCTGGGGAATAAAAATGAAAGAGATTAAAAGTTTCTGGCCGATGCAGGAAGTTTTTTTAGACCCAACAGCATGTATTGATAATGAAATTCCAGAAAACATAACACTAAATCTTAAAGCAGCTGTCAACTTTAAGATAGATGGTAAGGAGCTAAAAGTAATTACGGAAATATTTGCATCATTAACAAAAGATAACCAACAGTATGGAAATCTGCGCTTTGTAAATATTTCTATTTATGACACAGGAAAAAGGAACATTTCAAAAAACAGGATTAAAAAAGTAAAAGAGGAGAAAATTAAAGAACTACTCTCATTTCTGCCAATTTACCTTATAAAAGCTCAACTTTTTGTTGAAAAAGTTGAAGTAGAGGAGGAAAACCCTCCCCAAAAACTAAAGTGAACGATAATAATCTTGAAGTGATTTCACATCAAACCCTTTCTTTTTTACAGACTCTATAGCCTTAACAGCAGCCTGAGCACCTCTTATAGTTGTATAGTAAGGAATCTTAAAATTAACAGCAAGTCGCCTGATACTTAAAGCATCTTTTTTAGATTTTGTCCCGGTTGGAGTATTTATAATCAGGGCGATTTGGTTGTTTTTAATCATGTCAGCTATATTGGGTCTTCTACCCTCCTGAATTTTATAAACAAGAGAAACAGGAATACCCTTCTCTTTAAGGAACTTATAGGTGCCTTCTGTAGAAACTATCTCAAACCCCATATCCACAAGAGCTTTTACAATATCAACTACTTTAGGTTTATCTTTATCCTTAACACTTACAAACACTTTTCCTCTGGCAGGATCAATAGGTAGTCTTGAACCAGCAGCAAGTTGAGCTTTATAAAAAGCGATACCTAAATCTTCATCTATTCCCATAACCTCACCTGTGGATTTCATTTCGGGAGAAAGAACAGGATCAACTTTTGGAAATCTGTTAAACGGAAACACAGCTTCTTTAACAGAATAATAGGAAGGTTCCACCTCTTTTACACCAAGTTCTTTTAAGGTCTTTCCAAGAGCAATTTTTGTAGCAACCTTTGCAAGAGGAATACCTGTAGCTTTGCTTATAAAAGGAACTGTTCTTGAAGCTCTTGGATTAACTTCAATAATATATATTTCTCCGTCCTTTACAGCAAACTGAATATTGATTAGTCCCTTAACTTTAAGTTCAAGTGCAAGTTTTCGTGTTATTTCCTTAATTTTCTCTACAACTTCTGAAGAAACAGAAAATGTTGGAAATACACATGCACTATCCCCGGAGTGAATTCCCGCTTCCTCAATATGTTCCATAACTCCACCTATAACAACCGTTTCCCCGTCAGCTACTGCATCAACATCAAACTCAACTGCATCTTCAAGAAATTTATCGATAAGAACCGGTTTATCTTCAGAAACCTCAACAGCCTCACTCATATAGCTTCGTAATTCATCCATATTATCAACAATTCTCATAGCCCTTCCACCAAGAACATAAGAAGGTCTCATAAGAACCGGGAAACCTATTTCTTCAGCTATTTTTTCAGCTCCCTCAAGAGAGTAAGCGATCCCGGATGGAGGTTGCTTTAAACCAAGCCTTGTTAAAAGTTCTCTAAATTTTTCTCTATCCTCTGCTATATCAATACTCTCTGAACTTGTTCCAAGTATTCTAACTCCCTCTTTTTCAAGTGGAACGGCAAGCTTTAAAGGTGTCTGGCCACCAAACTGAACAATAACTCCTTCATGATTTTCCTTTCTTACAATGTTTAAAGCATCCTCAAGGGTTAAAGGGTCAAAAAATAGTTTATCCGAAGTATCATAGTCTGTGGATACAGTTTCCGGATTACAGTTAACCATGTGAGCTTCATATCCAAGCTCTCTCAACGCCCATACAGAGTGAACACAGCAGTAGTCAAACTCAACTCCTTGTCCTATTCTGTTGGGACCAGAACCAAAAACTGCAACCTTTTTATTATCTGAAGGAGAAGCCTCACACTCTATACCGTCATAAGTTGAATAATAGTAAGGAGTATAAGCCTCAAATTCCCCCGCACATGTATCAACAGTTTTATAAAGAACAGGAGCTACCTGCTTTCTCTTTTCCCTTACATCTTTTTCAGAAACGTTCCAGACTTCTGCAATATATCTGTCTGAAAATCCCCACTTTTTGGCTAACTTTAAAAGGTCAGATGGAACAGTTTCTATCGTATATTTTCCAAGCTCTTTTTCAAGGTCAACAATCTGCTTTATGTTATGTAAAAACCACCTGTCTATCTTGCTCAATTCATAAATTTCATCAATGGACTTTCCTCTTCTAAATCCTTCTGCAACATACCACATTCTATCTGGAGTTGGAACAGCTATTTTTGATTCAAGCTCGGAGTCTGTGATATTTTCAGCTCCTTTCATAAACAACCCATATCTTCCTACCTCAAGAGAACGAATAGCTTTTAGAAATGCTTCTTTAAACGTTCTTCCAATTGCCATAACCTCACCAACAGATTTCATAGAGGTTGTAAGCACTGGATCAGCTTCAGGAAACTTTTCAAAAGCCCATCTTGGAAATTTAACAACACAATAATCGATAGCTGGTTCAAAAGAAGCAGGAGTTTTTTTCGTAATATCATTCGGAAGTTCATCAAGAGTATATCCAACTGCAAGTTTTGCAGCTATCTTTGCTATCGGAAAACCGGTAGCTTTTGAAGCAAGAGCGGAAGAACGGGAAACTCTTGGATTCATCTCAATAACAATTATTCTCCCTGTTTCTGGATTAACAGCAAACTGAACATTTGAGCCACCTGTTTCAACACCAATTTCTCTTATAACCTTAATAGCCCAATCTCTTAAAATCTGATATTCTTTATCCGTTAAAGTTTGAGCTGGAGCAACGGTAATAGACTCACCGGTGTGAACCCCCATAGGATCAATATTTTCTATAGAACAGATGATAACAACATTATCATTTAAATCCCTCATAACCTCAAGCTCAAACTCTTTCCATCCAAGAACAGATTCCTCAATAAGAACTTCAGAAATCGGACTTGCATCAAGACCTTTTCTAACAATCTCCTTATACTCTTCCACATTGTACGCAACACCGCCTCCTTCACCACCAAGAGTAAAGGCAGGACGGATAATAGCTGGAAGTCCCACATTTTCAAGAACTTCCATCGCTTCTTCCATTGACCTTGCAAGTCCACTTCTTGGAACATCAAGACCTATTTTTTTCATCGCCTCTTTAAAAAGCTCTCTATCTTCCGCCTTTTTTATAGCATCAACATTTGCACCTATCAGTTCAACTCCGTACTTATCAAGAATACCAGCATCTTGCAACGCAACTGCAAGATTCAGTGCTGTCTGTCCACCAACTGTAGGCAAAAGAGCATCAGGACGCTCTTTTTTTATTATCTTTTCAAGCGTCTCAACTGTTAAAGGCTCTATATATGTTCTATCAGAAATATCTGGATCTGTCATTATTGTTGCAGGATTGGAGTTAACAAGAACAACTTCATACCCTTCCTCTTTTAAAGCTTTACAGGCCTGAGTTCCTGAATAATCAAATTCTGCTGCTTGACCAATAACAATAGGACCAGAGCCTACTATCATTATCCTTTTTATATCCGTTCTTTTCGGCAACGTTTACCTCCATTCCAGTAAATTCAATCCCTTATTTTACACTAAGTATAGATAAACAGCTAACACTCCTTTAATGTTAGCACCAACAAACACAACCTTAACACATCTTTAACATTTACTCTCTAAGATTACAAAACAGAACAACTTGGAGGATAAAATATGAACAGAAAAATCAAAGTTAGTACACCTTTGCTTATCTTCAGCATCGCTTTTTCAGGATGTGGAAAACAAGCTGTTAAAACAACTCCTGAAGTAGAGAAAAAAACAACCATTACATTCATTCACATGAACGACATCCATTCCCACCTTTCAGGCTCAAAAACAAAACTGTATTTCAACGGGAAAAAGACCTACGTAACAATTGGAGAGCTTAACCGTGCAATAGCAAAAATAAAGGAACTGCAAAAAACTTCTTCCAACCCGGTTACACTAAACGCAGGAGACATGATAGTAGGGACCCTTTATTATGTCCTATTTAGAGGAAATGCAACAGCAGACCTTCTAAACCTTGTTAACTGGGACGCAGCAACAATCGGAAACCATGAATTTGATGACGGAGATAAAGGGTTAAAACATTTCCTTGATAGAATAAATTTTCCAATCGTCAGTGCAAACATAATTCCTAAAAAAGGGAGTATTCTTGAATATTACTGGACTCCTTACAGAATAATTGAAAGAAATGGAGAAAAAATTGGTATTATTGGAATAGGTTATGCCCAAAAAACCAAAATGTCTTCAAATCCAGGTAATGACATAGAATTTCTTGATGAAATTGAAACTGCAAAAAAGTATGTAAAAGAGCTCTCAGATCTTGGAGTTAACAAAATCGTTATCTTAAGCCACTTCGGAATGGAAAATGACCTTAAACTTGCAAAAGAAGTTCCGGGAGTTGATGTGATAATAGACGGTGACTCTCACTCACTACTTGGAAATTACACAGCTTATGGAATAAAAAGTCAATTTAATAAATATCCCCAAATAGTAAAAGGAGCAGATGGTCAGAAAGTATGCGTTACTTCTGCATGGCAGTACGGATATGCAGTAGGAAAACTTAAAGTTGACTTTGACAGTAAAGGAAATGTAATAGAATGTAATGGAGTAACCACCATTCTTTTAGGAGATGAGTTCAAAAGAAAGGTTAACGGAAAAAAAGTAAAGCTTAAAGGTTCAGAAAAAGCCGAAATAGAGGAGATAATTGCAAACAGCAACGGAAAACTTGAAATAGTAAAACCTGACCCTGAAGCTGAAAAAATATTAAATAGCTATTCTGAAAAAGTGGAGACTCTTAAAAGGCAGGTTATAGGATTTGCCGCTGAGTTTCTCGGTCACAACAGAATTCCAGGAGATAAAAAAGATGGAGTAAGTGTTCTTTCAAAACATGGAAGCGAAATAGCTCCGATAGTTGCAAAAGCCTTCTATGAAAAGATTAAGAATGCAGATGTTGCCATCCAAAATGCCGGCGGTGTAAGAACAGCTATAGATGACGGACCTATAACCATCGGAGAAGTCTATAAACTCCTTCCTTTCAGCAACACCCTGTATGTGTTAAAGATGAAAGGCTCTGAAATCAAACAGGTTCTTGAAGATGCTATCTCAAACTTTATGGATAAAGGAGGCTCTACAGGCTCTTTCCCTTACGCTTACGGAATAAGATACGATGTTGACCTTTCAAAACCTTGCGGAAAAAGAATTTCCAATCTTGAAATAATGGACAGAAAAACAAAGATCTGGCATCCGATAGACCCGAACAGATACTACATAGTAGTTACAAACAGTTATATAGCACACGGAAAAGATGGGTATAAAACATTTGGGAAGGTTCTAAAAGAAAGAGGTGGAATAGATACATATTTTGGATATGCTGAAACCTTCATTGATTATATCAAGAAACTTTCTGCTAAAGGAAAAGAGCTTAAGAAACTTCCAAGAGATGAAATGCCTGTTCAGAACTTCACAAAATAGAACTTTTACCGGGGCATGTGTGCCCCGGTACCACTTCAATTATCTTCTGCCACTACACATCTGTTTCGTCCACTGTTTTTAGCTTCATAAAGCGCTTTATCGGCTCTATCAATAAGCTGTTCCAACGTTTCACCAGGAGAATATTCGGCTATCCCGCAACTAACTGTTATTTTTTTTCCAATACCAAACTCAGTATCTTCAACTGCTTTTCTTATTCTTTCAGCTACAGTTAAAGCTTCATCTTTCCCCACTCCAGGAAGAACAACTATAAATTCCTCTCCTCCAAATCTAAAAGCTAAATCCTTTCCTCTTATCTGGCTCTTTATAATATGTGCAACTTTAGACAAAACCTCATCACCTTTTATATGACCAAAAGTGTCATTAACCTTTTTGAAAAAATCTATATCTATAATTAGTATTGAAACCGGAACCCCATCTTTTCTTGAAATCCAGATTCTTCTTTTAACTTCATTTTGGAAAGAGTGACGATTATAAAGAAGCGTAAGCTTATCAATAAATACATCTTTTTCAAGATTTTTAGTTATCAAAAACCTGCATAGGTATACACATACTCCCCACCCACACCAAAGGAAAAAGGCTGCCCACCTGGTAGTTAAAATATTAAGAGCACTAAACATTCAAATTTTCAGAAAACCAAAACCACTACCAGGAGGACAACCATGCAGCTAAATATAAACCTATACCACG
>NZ_FZOB01000007.1 GCF_900188395.1 Desulfurobacterium atlanticum
GGTATGAATGGGAGAACGCCTTTTGAGGTTTTAAAGAGTAAGTGGGATTGTTTGTTTAATCTTAATGTTGCTTGTTTCCCTGTTGTGCTGCTTGAGGATGTTTTTGTGGTGGCTAATAGGCTGGGGGTATTGGAAAAGGGTGGGGAGAATGTGCTCACCCCCTACCAAAAGGAGAGTGTTTGAAAATTCTTATTTGTTTCTAAAAGGTATTGAGATTCTTCGGCTGCAAAGCAGCCTCAGAATGACGAAGAAAGTCATCCTGAGGGCAAAGCCCGAAGGATCTCTTAAAGTTCATAGCCATTTTTCAAACAGCCTCACTACAAAAGAAATTTTAAAATCTTATTTGAGTAATTTCAGAAGTTCGGGAAGAAGATAAATAGTATCAACCACTCCAGCAAATCCACCGGCAAACAGAGTAGCCGCACATGCGATATCTTTTGCATATTTTGCTGTAAGTTTCCATTCTACTGTAGCTGTATCAACGGCTTTTTCAATTGATGTGTTTATTAATTCTACAATTATTACAAAGTAGTTAATAGTAAATATCAGTAATTTGTTTTTCTGAAGCAGGAGTAGTGAGAGAAGTGCAAGAGATAACCACAGAAAAAAATTTATTCTAAAGTGAAGGTCTATTTTTAAAGCTGCAACCAGTCCTTCAACTGCATACCTTAACGCTTTAAGTATCCTGATTAAAAATCTTTTCATGTTTTAAAAATATAGCAATTGAAAGTTAAGTTTGGGGTATAATAATTCAATAATTATAAAAATTTTAGGAGGTCTTGTTTTTGAAGATAGACCTTTCGCAACCTATAGAGATAGCAGATGATATTTTCTGGATAGGTTATGTTGTTCCAAATGATCCGTTTCAGTGCCATGTGTATTTAATAAGGAATGGGAGCGAGTCTGTTCTTATAGATCCTGGTAGTATGATAACTTTTCCTGTTGTTCTTGAAAAAATATTTAAGCTTACTACTCTTGACAAAATTAAATACATAATTTTTCATCATCAAGATCCTGATATCGTTGGATGTTTTTCTACTCTGGAGACTCTGTTTCCTAAAGGGGAAAGATATATTGTTACCCATTGGAGGGCTGAAGTTTTATTAAAGCATTATAGGTGGAAAACTCCTTTCTATCTTGTTGATAAAAATGATTGGCAATTAAAAGCGGGAGATAGAGAGCTTGAGTTTATTTTTACGCCGTATGCTCATTTTCCAGGAGCTTTCTGCACATTTGATAAGAAGACAGAAACATTATTCTCAAGTGATATATTCGGTGCTATTACTGATGAGTTTATGTTGTTTGCTGAAGATGTGGAAGAATATTACGCAGGAGTTGAACTTTTCCATAAACATTATATGCCAAGTAAAGTTGTTTTAAATTATGTTCTTGAAAAGATAGAAAAAGTTAATCCTGAAATAATAGCTCCTCAACACGGCTCAGTAATCAGAAAAGAGATGATACCTAAAATCATGGAAAGACTTAAAAGCCTTGATTGCGGTCTTTACCTTCTTGATAAGGAAGAAAGTGATATTTTTGTTCTTAATAGACTTGATGAGATTTTGAAGTCTCTTTTCAGATCAATTATATCTTCTTCAGATTTTTCAGTAGTTATGAAAAATCTTTTCTTGAGCGTGAAACAGGAAATTCCTTTCCTTGTTAAGATAAAGCTTGAAGGTTTAGTTGATAGGGAAAGGAGATTTATCGTTGATGTTCGTGAAGATATTATAAAGGAAAGGATTGTTGAAAATGTGAAGCGGGAAAATGAAAAAGGAAAATGTGCTTTTACGGAGGCTCTTGAAACAGATAAAGGAAAGGTTGGGGAACTTATTTTTTATACAGATAAACTTTTAAGTGAAGATGATAAAAAGTTTGTTAGTTTACTGATTAAGCATGTTAAGTATGCTCTGGCAGCAAGTTTTGAAAAGGAAATAGAGAAAAAACTTATAGAGATGGAAAACAGGAAGCTTCTGGAAAAAGTTTCTTTAGATCCTCTGACGCAGCTTTTTAATAGGGGATACCTTTATAATTTTTTACATAGAGCAATAAAAGGATTTATAAAGAATGGTTTTCCTGTGTCAGCTGCAATTATAGATATAGACTATTTCAAGCTTGTGAATGATACTCATGGGCATCTTGTGGGAGATGTAGTTTTAAAAGGTCTTGCTGATATGATGAGGAGGGAGTTTAGAAGTACCGATTGTATAATTAGATATGGAGGGGAGGAGTTTGTTGTGGTTATGCCGTTTACAGATTTAAAGAGAGCTTGTTTAAAAATGGAAAATTTTAGAAGGAAAGTAGAGAACAAAATCCTTTACAAAGAAAAAGGGTTGAAAATTACAATAAGCGTTGGGGTGAGTCAGTATAAAAAGGGTATGACAATAAAAGAGTTTCTTGAGAAAATAGATAGTAATCTTTATAAAGCCAAGCGGTCTGGAAGGAACAGAGTGATTTGTGGGTAATATTTTAAGGGGGTATGGAATTGGGAGAAAAAAAGGAAGGTTTTATTGATGCACTTTTTGACTTTTCCTTTTCGAAGTTTATAACTCCGAAAATAGCTGGAGTATGGCTTATTGTTGCTTATCTGTTTGAATCACTCATAGCACTTGGAGCTCTGCTTTCCTCTTTAAATGCGGGAGGAACTGCCTTCGTTTCCACTTTGATACTCGTTGCTTTAATCTTACCTGTTGCTCTTATAGGAACAAGAATTACCATTGAGGGAATGGTATCTCTTGTAAAGATTGCAGAAGAGAGTGTGAGGATAAGAGAGTTGCTTGAGAATAAAGCGAGAGGAGAATCAGAAGAAGAAGAAGAAAGGGGATAACTGTTAAAATAGAAAATTTGTGGGGGGACGAATATTTGTATAGTTGCTGTTTTTGAAAAGATCGTTTTATGGTTTTATTAAAAATTAGGATTTATAGAATTTTAAGCAATTGACATTCTTGTTCACTGCAACTATTATTAAAAATGATAACTAATTTAATTAGGAGACTTCAATGAAAAAGAAGAGAGATTGCCCTTTAGAGAAAGAAGCTTTTAGCCATACAACTTTGGGGGGAAATAAGATCTCAAAATGGTGGCCAGAGCAACTTAATTTAAAGATGCTTTATCAGAATCCACCTACTTTAACTCCCTATGATGATGATTTTGATTATGCTAAAGAGTTTGAGAATCTTGATTATGAGGCTTTGAAAGAGGATTTAAGAAAACTTTTGACAGATTCTCAGGAATGGTGGCCGGCAGACTTTGGCAACTATGGACCTCTTTTTATAAGAATGGCGTGGCACAGTGCGGGCACTTATAGAGTTTTTGATGGAAGAGGTGGAAGTTCCACAGGGAACCAGAGGTTTGCTCCTGTTAATAGCTGGCCTGATAACGTTAATCTTGATAAAGCAAGAAGGCTGTTATGGCCTATTAAGAAGAAATATGGAAATAAGATATCCTGGGCGGATTTGATGATTCTTGCTGGAAATGTTGCTCTTGAATCTATGGGTTTTAAAGTGCTTGGTTTTGGTGGTGGGCGAACAGATATATGGGAACCTGAAGAGGATGTAAATTGGGGACCAGAGGATGAATGGCTTGCAGATGAAAGGCATAAAGAAGGAGAGCTTGAAAAACCTCTGGCTGCAGATCATATGGGATTAATTTATGTTAACCCTGAAGGTCCAAACGGTGAACCGGATGTTCTGGGAGCTGCAAAACAGATAAGAGAAAGTTTCAGAAGAATGGGAATGAATGATGAGGAAACAGTAGCTTTAATTGCAGGGGGGCATACCTTTGGAAAATGTCATGGAGCAGCTTCTACTTCCTATCTTGGACCGGAACCAGAGGCAGCGCCTATTGAAGAGCAGAATCTTGGTTGGAAAAACAGCTATAAAACCGGTAAAGGTCCTGATACTATTACCAGTGGTTTAGAGGGTGCATGGACTCCTAAACCAACAAGATGGGATAATGACTTTTTAAGAATTTTATTTAAATATGAGTGGAATCTTGAGAAAAGTCCCGCCGGAGCATGGCAATGGGTGGCTGTTAATCCTGATGAAGAGGATATGGTTCCAGATGCCCATATACCGGGGAAAAAGCATAGACCTATTATGCTAACTACAGATTTGGCTTTAAGAATGGATCCAGAATACCGGAAAATTGCTTTAAGGTTTTTGCATAATCCTGAGGAGCTTGAAGAAGCATTTGCGAAAGCCTGGTTTAAATTGACACACCGTGATATGGGACCGAAAAGTAGATATCTTGGTCCTGAAGTTCCCGAAGAAGATTTTATATGGCAAGATCCGCTACCTAAGAGAGATTATGATTTAATAACTGATGATGATATTGAAGAGCTTAAGAAACTAATAGAGAATAGCGGGCTTTCTGTCTATGATTTAGTTTATGTTGCATGGTCTGCTGCTTCTACATTTCGTGACTCAGATAAAAGAGGTGGAGCAAATGGGGGAAGAATAAGACTTGAACCTCAAAATAGTTGGGAAGTAAATCAACCAGAGCTTCTTGAAAGAGTTTTAGATGTTTATAAAAATATTCAAGAGATTTTTAATAGCAAAAATTCAAGCAGGAAGGTTTCTATTGCAGATTTGGTGGTTTTAGGTAGTGTAGTTGGAGTGGAGAAAGCGATTAGAAATTCAGGATATGATGTAAAAGTTCCATTTGTGCCAGGTAGAGTGGATGCTACTCAGGAGCAAACAGATGTAGAGTCTTTTTCTTATCTTGAGCCTATAGCAGATGGTTTTAGAAATTATGTAAAGAAAGGGTGTGAAGATCTTCCAACAGAAAGAGTTTTAATTGATAAGGCTCAGCTTTTGACATTAACGGTTCCTGAGCTTGTGGTTTTTATAGGTGGATTAAGGGTTTTAGGTATCAATTTTGGAAAAACAAAGTTTGGGGTTTTAACAGATAGAGAAGGGACTTTAACAAACGATTTCTTTGTTAATCTTCTTGATATGGGTGTAGAATGGAAACCGACCAATAATTTCCAAATTTTTGAGGGGTTTGATAGAAAAACTGGAAAGAAAAGGTGGAAAGCTACACGGGTTGATTTAATTTTTGGTTCAAATTCACAGTTGAGAGCGCAGGCTGAATTTTATGCTCAGGATGACAATAAAGAGAAGTTTGTAAAAGATTTTGTTGGAGCATGGAATAAGGTTATGAATCTTGACAGATTTGATGTTAAATGGAGATAGATCTTTAAATTAGATTTTTATTCTGTAATTTGGTGTTAAAGGCCGGGGAATTTCCCGGTCTTTTTTGTTTCCTTCAACTTATTCAGATTTGTGCTGAAAATGATGGGATTTTAAAAACTTAAGTTGTGTTGAGGGATAATTTTTCTATTTTGGTGGAGGTGGCGGGATTCGAACCCGCGTCCGGAGATGCGGTCCGGATAGCTTCTACACGCTTAGCCTGTGTTTTGTTTTTTCGCTTCGGAGTTAGCCCACAGGCAGGCGCTCCGAAGCTATCCCCGTAAAGTTTCGGTTATCACCCCCGGGGAAAGGGTGGTAACCTATCTCCCCTCTCTGTCGCCCTACCTGTAACCGGGGAGATGGGTTACAGGGGGCGTCGCTGCATTATTAGGCAGCGAGAGCTAAGTTTTCGTCGGCAGCTATTTGCTGTGCCTTTTTTACGAGGTAGGCGCCTCGGCGTGCCGCTATCCGTACCGTTGCATCCCCGTCGAAACCAGTCACCCCCATATTTTAAGGAGGTTTGCTGAATATATAATTTATGCTATAATGGAATTTTGGCAAATGGTGGGTGTATTCCTATCTTTGCATCAATAGTTCTTTTGCCCACTTTACATTAAATCCCTGCTTTAACACGAGATATGCTTCATTCTGCATTGAAAGCTTTGAGTGCCATACTCCAGCCTCCATAAAAAGGAATATTACCCCCATAAAAACACCTACTGCAAGAATTGGATAAACAAAGAATGGGATTTCTCTACTGAGTATCTGAAGTCTTATTCCGTTTCTATTACACGCTTCTTTACACTCAAGGCACATTGTGCATTCAGTATTGTTAAACTCTATACTTTTATGGGGTTTCAACCCAATTATACATTTTGAACAGAGATTACAGTTATTGCAGTTTGCAGGGCATCTTCTTAAATGGGTTAAAGAAAAGAGGTTAAATATTCCATAAAATGCTCCAAGGGGACATAGATATTTACACCAAAATCTGGGAATTATGAAGGAAAATGCCACTATACCAAAAATTATAGAAGCTATAAGAGGTCTATCTCCTTTAAAAAGTTCTATCCAGAATTTAAAAAGTTCAATGTCTGCGGCCGCGTTTATATTCTGATTCATCATTGCCATCATCTGTGGAGGTATTTGCAGGATTATGTAAATAATCCATCCGAGGAGTAGAAATTTTACGGTTCTTAATGGATAATCAAGAAGAAAATATAGTTTATGGTTTTTAATCTTTTCGCCTATTTTATCAAGGTCTTTGGCAAACGGAGTTTTGTTTCGCAAGAATGTAAGAATATCCTGAAAAGTTCCCACCGGACAGAAAAAACTACAGAAGGCTTTACCGAAAAGAAATGTTGTAATAATTGCTGCAACCATTATAGCCATGGCTGCTGGATGAAAAGGGTCTGTAATACCGCTTCTGATTTGCATTATTATGTCGTAAACACCGGAAATGGGACAGAATCCGTCCATGAAGTCGGGGCGAGGCTTACCGTAATAAACAAACATTGCATAACTGTAAATTCCGTAGGCTGTAAGGATGAGAAAAAAGGCTTGGATGAGCTGTCTTAATCTTTTTGTGTTCATCGCATTCTCCTTAATATTTGTTTTCTTAAAAGTTTAACTTTGTTTTATTTAAATGTCAAGAAATAAATAAATTTCTAAAAATCTAAAAGTTATTGATTTTTTATACTAAAGACCTGGATGAGAAATTTATTGTAGAGAAACCCTAGATAGGGGGAAGCGGAAGTTCCCTGTAGTTAAGAGGAAACTTCCACGTTTTCAGGTTTTATTCTTGCAAATCTTCTTTTTCCAACCTGCAGAATAATTTCTTTTGAAAGAACATCTATTTTTGTATTTTCATCGGTAATTTTTTTGCCATCAATTCTCACGCCACCACCTTTAATCTGTCTTCTTCCTTCTGAAGTGCTTTTTACAAGTCCAGCTTCTTTTAGAAGACGTGGTAGCCACACGGGGTTTTCAGGTATTGTTATTTTGGGTTCTGGTATCTCTTCCGGGATTTCCCTTTTTGAAAACACTTTCTCAAAATGCTTTCTTGCTTCTACTGCTGCTTCTTCACCGTGAAAGGTTTTAACTATAATCTCTCCGAGCTTCTTTTTAACTTCCATCGGGTGAAGTTTGCCTTCTTCCACAAGATGTTTCATGCTTTCTATCTCTTCCTTTGGAACTCTTGTTACAAGTTCGTAGTATCGCCACATAAGCTGGTCTGAAATTCTCATCACTTTTCCAAACTGTTCTTTAGGGTCTTCCATTATTCCGATATAGTTTCCAAGAGATTTACTCATCTTTTGGACACCGTCAAGTCCTTCAAGTATCGGCATCATTATGCATGCTTGCTGACTTTTACCGTATTCTTTCTGAAGGTGTCTTCCCACAAGAAGATTGAATTTCTGATCTGTTCCTCCAAGTTCAACATCTGCCTCAAGAGCTACAGAATCGTATCCCTGAAGGAGAGGATATAAAAACTCATGAATATGTATCGGCCTGTTTTCTTTAAATCTTTTAGCAAAATCCTCTCTTTCAAGCATTCTGGCAACGGTGTATTTTGATGCAAGTTTTATAAGGTCAACAGGGGATAGTTTTGATAGCCATTCACTGTTAAAAACGACGACAGTTTTCTCTTTATCAAGAATTTTAAAAACCTGCTCTGCATAGGTTTTTGCGTTTTCTAAAATCTCCTCTTTTGAAAGAGGTGGCCGTGTTTCAGATTTTCCTGTAGGGTCACCTATCATGGCTGTAAAGTCGCCTATAAGGAAATATACTGTATGCCCGAGTTCCTGAAAATCTCTTAATTTCCACAGAAGAACAGTATGGCCAAGGTGAAGGTCTGGTGCTGTCGGGTCAAACCCAGCTTTTACTTTAAGTATTTTGCCTTTTTTCAGTTTTTCTAAAAGTTCCTCTTCACCGATTATTTCAGCTGTGCCTCTTTTTATTATCTCAAGTTGCTTTTCAGGTGTCATTGTTTCCTCCTGTTTCTATTTCCATCGCAGTTTCATCACAGTTTGGAAATTTTACGCAATTGATACAATCTCTCCATATCTTTTGAGGCAGAGTGTTTTTATCTATCTCTTTAAATCCTAACTTTTTGAAAAATTCACTCTGATATGTAAGGGTAAATATTCTTGTTATTTGAAGGTGTTTTGCATCTTCAAGGCAGGCTTTTATAAGGGTTCTTCCTATTCCCTGCTTTCTTTTTTCTGGATGAACTGCGAGGGAGCGTATCTCTGCAAGGTTGTCCCACACCACTGTAAGAGCGCAAACACCAAGTATTTTTCCGTCTTCTTCATAAACAAAAAAATCTCTTATGTTTTCATATATACTGTTGAGAGAGCGGGGAAGCATAAGCCCCTGCTTGGCATACTCGTTAATCAGAAATTGGATAGCTTCTGCATCTTTTATGGTTGCTTTTCTAACTTTCCCTTTCAATTTTCACCTGCTCTAAGAACTTTAATCGGGTCTGTTTTAGCGGCTTTTCTTGCAGGATAAATTGTTGCCAGAACGCTTATTAAAATGGCTGCCACTCCCGCAATTATACAGTCAGAAAGCTGAAGTTTAAAAGGTAGATGGTCTATGTAGTAAACATCGGGAGGTAGGGCTATAAGTTTATATTTTTCTCCCAGAAAAGATATTCCTATTCCTATTATTTCTCCTATTATCGTGCCTATTACACCTATGAGAAAGCCCTGTGTCATGAACACTTTAAGTATGAATCTATCTTTTGCTCCTAAAGTTTTGAGAATGGCTATATCTTTACTCTTGTGGTTTACATTCATCATTAAAAGGCTTGAGATATTAAAAGATGCCACGATAACTATTAACGTAAGTATTAGAAACATTGCCAATTTTTCAAGTTTTAAAGCGGAAAATAGACTTTTATTCATGGATATCCAGTCGTTTACGATAAAGCTGTCTCCAACTGCCTTTCTTATTTCTTTTTCAGCCAGTTTAACGTTATCTGGGCTGTCAAGTTTTACCATTATTCCTGCTGGTTTGACGCCAAAAACTTCCTCTACGGTGTCAATATGAGCCAGGATAAGGGCGGAATCAAACTGATACATTCCAACATTAAAAATCCCTGTCACTGTGAATTTGCCGGTTCTGGGGATGTATCCAAAAGGAGTTTTTATTCCCAATGGAGAAATAAGGGTAATTCTATCTCCTACGGTCACTCCTACAGTATTTGCAAGAGTTTCTCCAATTACAACGCCATTTTTTTCCTTTTTGAAAATATCCCAACTACCGGCAACTAAGTGGCGCGGGATATTTGTAACTTTGGGTTCCCTGTCAGGAACACATCCTCTCAAATTTCCGCTAGAAAAGGCATTCTCTCCAGCAGAAACCATCACAGGAGTATAGCTGAAAAGTTCAGCACCTTTTACATGTGGAAGTTTCAATATTTTTTTCTCAGCTTCTTTAAGATTGCTTTTCTCTATTCCTGCATCCATCACTATAATATCAGCATTACTTGAGAGCAACCTATCTTTTATAGCACTTTGAAACCCTGTCATTACAGAATTTACAATTATTAAAGCTGCAACTCCAACGACAACACCAAGAATTGCTATAAGGAAGACAAAGGAGAGGAAACCTTCCCCTCTCCTTGGCTTTATCCCTTTAATTGAAAACCATTTTGTAAGTTTATTCATTATTTTCTTCTTTCTTTTCAGGTTTTAATTGGGGGAACAGAAGCACTTCCCTGATAGAATCTTTATCTGTAAACAGCATTGTTAGCCTGTCTATTCCTATCCCTTCTCCTGCTGTAGGAGGCATTCCGTATTCAAGAGCTCTTACAAAATCTTCGTCATAAGCCATAGCTTCGTCATCACCCTTAGCTTTTTCCTGAAGTTGCTGCATGAATCTCTTTGCCTGTTCTTCAGGATTGTTAAGCTCACTGTAAGCGTTTGCTATCTCCTGTCCGCAGATAAACAGCTCAAATCTTTCTACAAGCTCTGGATTGTCCCTTTTCTCTTTGGCGAGGGGAGAGATGGCTTTTGGAAAGTCTATAACAAATGTGGGCTGCACAAGTTCAGGTTCCACAAGAATTTCAAATAGTTCCTGAACTCTTTTGAAATGGGATAGTTTTTCCGGTTTTTCAACACCAAATTTTCTGGCTGCTTCAAGAACCTTTTCTTCATCGTGTAAAAGCTCTTCTTCTGTTAAGCCTGTTCTCTTTGAAAGTTCTCCAATAAAAGAGATTCTTTTCCACGGTCTTTTAAAGGATAGCTTTTGACCCTGATACTCAAGCTCTCTTACACCTTTCCCTTTTATTTCATCAAGAAGGTACTCAAACAGTTCTTCTGTCATTTCCATAAGGTCGTAGTAGTCTGCGTATGCCATATACCATTCAAGCATGGTAAATTCAGGATTGTGCCGTGTACTTATTCCTTCATTTCTAAAGTTTCTTCCTATTTCATACACTCTGTCAAGGCCACCCACTATAAGTCTTTTAAGGTAAAGCTCTGGTGCAATTCTTAGGTAAACATCTATGTCAAGAGCGTTGTAGTGTGTGATAAAAGGCTTTGCTGCTGCTCCTGATGCTACTGTTTGGAGTATAGGTGTTTCAACTTCTATAAATCCTTTACTGTTAAGGAAATCTCGTATCTTTTGAATCAATTTTGACCTTGTTTTAAATATCTCTCTTACTTCAGGATTTACGATAAGGTCAAGGTATCTCTGTCTGTAGCGTTTTTCAACATCTTTAAGTCCGTGCCATTTTTCCGGTAAAGGTCTTAAAGATTTTGTTAGAGGAATTAGCTCTTTAACTTCAATGGTCAGTTCTCCGGTTCTTGTTCTGAACAGTTTTCCTTTAACTCCTACTATATCTCCGATGTCTATCAATTTTTTAAATACTCTGTTGTAAAACTCAGCTCCTACATCGTCTCTTCTGATGTAGCACTGTATTTTTCCTGTGGAGTCCTGTATGTGGAAGAATGCAGCTTTCCCCATTATTCTCATGGAGACTATTCTTCCGGCAATGGAAAACTCTTCTTCCGGTAAAATCTCCTTTTCCCTTTCCTCTTCGGTTTTTGTTTTTCCGAACTTCTTTATCAATTTTCCTATGGTAGTATTTGTTTCATACCTGTAAGCGTAAGGATTAAAACCCTCCTCTTTCCATTTTTCAGCTTTCTCTTTTCTTATCTCTATAATGCTCTTTTCTGCCATTTATCTCTCCCGACAAACTTTTTGGTAAGGCTTATGATTTTGAAGATTAATATTATAATCCTCAATAAGGCATTTTAGAAATCTTAAGTTTGAATTTTGCTGTAGTAAAATAGGGTGTCTTTAGTTTAAGGCTTGATGTGGAGATGTAGTTTATGTGGTTTATGTGGATTTTTGAGATTATAGGAAGTATTGTTATTGGTGTTTTCTCTTTTATAGGGAGATGGAGTATTCTTGCTGGAAAAGCTTTGATTCTTGCTTTTAAAAAACCGCTAAGGATTAAACGTTATTTCAACTACCTTGCCTCAATAGGGGCTGACTCTTTTCCTGTAATAGCAATAACTTCATTTTTTACTGGTGGTGTTCTTGCTCTTGAAACCTACAATGCTTTTCACCGGTTCAATGCTGAATATTTGATAGGTGCTGTTGTAGGCCTTTCTATGGCAAGAGAACTTGCTCCTGTTTTGACTGCCCTTCTTGTAACCGCAAGGAGTGGTTCGGCTATGGCGGCTGAAATAGGCACAATGAAGGTTACAGAACAGATAGATGCTCTTGAAATGATGGCAGTTAATCCTATAAAGTATCTTATCACTCCAAGAATTTATGCTTCTGTATTAGCACTGGTATTCCTTACGGTCCTTTCAGACATAGTAGGTTACATAGGCGGGTATGTGATAAGTGTTAAGATGTTTAATGTTAACAAAGTTTTATTTCTTAAATATACGGAAAGTTTTATGACAATGGATGATATATATCACGGACTTATAAAAGCTGCGTTTTTCGGGTTTATTCTCTCTGTAACGAGCTGTCTGTACGGCTATTACACAAGAGGCGGTGCTAAAGGAGTTGGTGAAGCCACCACAAAAGCTGTTGTGGTTTCTTCTATGGGAATTTTAATATTTGACTATGTGATAACTTCTCTTTTAAGAATTTTTAATCTTTGAGGAATAGATGTTAGAAGTTGCTATAAAAGTTGAAAATTTGAAGAAAGCTTTTGGCGAGAAAGTGGTGCACAATGGTGTTTCCTTTGAGGTTTATGATAGGGAAATCTTCGTTATTATGGGTCCATCAGGAACTGGAAAAAGTGTACTTCTTAAGCAGATTTCGGGACTTATAACCCCTGATGATGGAAAAGTTATTGTTTATGGGAAAGATGTGTTTTCTCTATCAGAAGAGGAGAAACTGAAATTTAGAGAAGAGCTCACTTATGTATTTCAGGGAGGAGCACTTTTTGATTCTCTTAAGGTCTGGGAAAATGTAGCTTTTTTCCTGATAGAAAATAAAGGAATTCCTGAGGATGAAGCTAAAGAAAAGGCAAAATATTACCTTTCTCTTGTTGGACTTGAAGGAACTGAGGAGCACTATCCTTCTGAACTCTCAGGCGGGATGAGAAAAAGAGTTGCAATAGCAAGGGCGTTGTGTGTTAATCCAAGATGTATCATGTTTGACGAACCAACTTCCGGACTTGACCCTGTTATGACAGCTATTCTGGATAGACTTATCCTAAAGCTTAAAAACGACCTTCATAAAACCTGTGTAGTGGTAAGCCATGATATCCAGAGTGCATTTAGAATAGCAGATAGGATGGCTATTTTATGGAACGGCAAAATAGTAGAGATAGGAACACCTGAAAAAATAAAATTATCTGAAAATCCTGTTGTAAAGCAATTTATAAACGGCTTGCCGGAAGGACCTATAACAGTGGGGTATGAAAGATGAAAAGCTTAAGCACAGAGGTTAAAGTTGGCATCTTTGTAACTGCGAGTCTCTTGGGCATTGGCATTATCGCAAAAACAATAGAACCATTAAAGTACAGCTCCCAAAAAGTAGAAGCGGTATATTACATAATTTTTGATAACGTTGCAGGACTGGCAAAGGAAGCGCCCGTTATGGTTGCGGGAGTTACGGTTGGCAAAGTGGATGATATTCAAGTTTTACCTGATGGAAAGGCTAAAGTTAAAGTTATTCTTACAAAAAAAGTTCCAATCAAAAAAGATTCTTACGCTGTAATAGAGACGATGGGGCTGATGGGAGAGAAGTATATAGAGATAATTCCCGGTTCTGTTAGTTTACCTTCTTTACCGCCAGGTTCTACAATTACAAAATCAAAATCAACAATTTCTACAGACCAGCTTCTTATGAAAATCTATCAAACAGTTGATGACCTTCATAAATCTCTTGTTACTCCTGAAGGGGAAAACAGAATCGCCAGATTGCTTGATGAGATTACTCGTCTTACAGACCAGGTTGCTCTGATGGTTGGGGATAACAGGGAAAATTTAAAGGAACTTGTGCAAAATCTTAAAGCACTTTCAGAATTTCTTAAAAGTGATATACCTGAAATTTCAGAAAATATGAAATCTTTAACTGCTCAGCTTAATCAGGTTGTTGTTGAGAATAGAGATGATATTAGAGAGGCTGTTAGAAATTTAAAAACTGTATCTAAAGAGATTCCTGAAATTGTTAATAGAGTGGGAAATCAAACAACAGATGTTTTAAATGAAACGAAGGATGTTGTTAAGCAAGCGAAGGAGATAGCTAGAGAGATAGATAAAACTGTAGCTAAGATAAATAGCATGTTGAATGATAAAAACAGGGAAAATGTTGCTGTAACCCTGAAGAATATAAAGGAATCAACAGAGAGATTGAATTCTCTTCTTGATAAAATTCAAAAAGGTAACGGAACAATAGCGAAAATTATAAATGATGACACCCTTTACAAAAATCTTACAACAGCCGCTGACGCTCTCGGGAATCTTGCTGATAAGTATGAAAAAACCGATGTTTATGTTGGTTTTCGTGGAGATGTAAATACGGCAACTGGTAATTTTAGAGGGGGAATTTCCTTTAAGATTGTTCCATCTTCAAAAGACAGATATTATCTTTTTGAAGTTGTTTCCGATTCTCATGGAAGGATAGATAGAACCACTTATTACATTTACAATGGAACAGCCAGCACTGTAAATGAAGAGATAAGGCAGAGTTTTGATACTGAGTTTACCCTTCAGTATGCTAGGATATTTAAGGATCCGATTTTCTTAAAGAATGGAAGGTGGGTTCTCCGTGGAGGGATAATAGAGACCACAGGAGGAGGAGGTATAGATTATTTCTTTCCAGGGAATAGGTGGAAGTTCTTCTCCTCTGCATGGGAGTTTGACAGGAAAGATGAATACGGCAATGTTTTAAATCCTCATTTAAGGGTTGGTCTAAGCTACAACATAAACAAAAACTGGTATATTTACTTTGGTGGAGATGAGCTTCTGTATGATAAATGGAGAGGTTTCTTTGTAGGTAGTGGTCTTGTATTTGGAGACGATGATGTGAAGTATCTTATGGGTTCAATGCCGTCGCTAAAATAAAAGGAGTCTGAGATGATAGCTGTTATAGATTACGGTATGGGGAATTTAAGAAGTGTAAGTAAAGCCATTGAACATGTTGGTGGTAGTGTTGTTGTAACCGATAATCTGTTGAAGATAAAAGATGCGAAAGGAGTTGTTCTTCCGGGAGTTGGAGCATTTAAGGATGCTGTTAGAAATTTAAAAGATAGAGGTTTATGGGAAGTTATTATAGAGGAAGTGAAAGAAGGAAAGCCTTTCCTTGGTATCTGTCTTGGACTTCATCTTCTTTTTGAGGTAGGGTATGAATTTGGGAGAACAGAAGGGCTCGGAATTGTGAAAGGGGAGGTGGTTCGTTTTGAGCTTCCTTCTGAATATAAAATTCCCCATATGGGCTGGAACAGAATAAAAATCCAGAAAAAAAGTGAATTTTTGAAAGATGTAAGAGATGGAGAGTTTTTCTACTTTGTCCATTCCTATTATGTAAAGCCAAAGGAGAAAGATGTTGTTTTGACTTTAACAGATTATGGAATTGATTTTGTTTCTTCAATAGAAAAAGACAATATAATAGCTACCCAGTTTCATCCTGAAAAGAGTCAGAAAGCGGGGTTGAAACTTCTTAAGAACTTTATAGAGATAGTGAAAAAAGGTGTGTGATGGTAATTTATGGAGTCAATCCTGTGATAGAAGCTTTAAGAGCCGGGTATCCTGTTTTAAAAGTGTATATTGAAGATAGTTTTAGACATAAAGAGATACTTGAAAGGCTTAAAAAAGAAAGGATAAAAACGGTAAAAGTTGGAAGGAAAAAGTTAACCGAGATTTCAGGGACGGAGAAGCACCAGGGAATAGTGGCGGTTGTATCTCCTGTGGAACCTGTTTCTTTTGAGGAACTTGCAGAAAGGACGGTTGCAACAAACGGTTGTTTACTCTTTCTTGACAGGATTGAAGATCCGCACAATCTTGGGGCGATTTTTAGAAGTGCCGATGCTTTTGGTATTACAGGGATTGTTATTCCTAAGGATAGAAGTGTAACTATAACAGATACTGTTGTTAAAGCTTCAACGGGAGCTGTTTTTTATGTTCCATTTTCAGTAGTTGGTAGTTTTCGTCAGAGTCTTTTCGATTTTAGAGAATGTGGCGGGTGGCTTGTTGGCCTTGAGTCAAGAGGAAAAGATATAAGCAATTATAAATTTCCGTTTCCCCTCGGCCTTGTGGCAGGTTCTGAAGGTAAAGGGATTTCAAAACCTGTTAAGAAAATCCTTGATGATATTGTTACAATTCCTATGAAGGGGCACGTTAATTCTCTTAACGTATCCAATGCAGTGGCAATAGGGTTATATTTAATATCAATTCAAAAATGACGGAGGGATAATATGGAGTCTTTAAAAGGAAAGCTTGTGTTTATTCAAACTACCGGTGGAGAGGGAGTAATTCCGTCTTCTGGTATCATAGGTATTCTTGAGGAAGTTGGAGAAGAGTATCTTAAAATCAAAGATGCCGGTATGTTTGCTCTTATTCCAACATCTCAGGGAGCGCAGGCAACAATAATGCCTGTTGATCCTACTGCAAATGAACCGGTTGATGCTTTTGTGATGAAAAATCAGATTGTTACTGTTGTCCCTGTAGGTGATAGGTCAAAGCTTAAAGAGTTTCATCAGCAGTTTAAGGCTGCAGCTGCAGGGATAGAGCTTCCATCTTCAGGACTTGACATTTCAAAGATTAAAGAGTTTCCTAAAGGTGGGAAAGGAGGATTGTCCTTAACTTGAGAAATCCGGAATTTTCCGATTTAATCTTTTCTTTGCCCTTCCCTCTTGCTGTATGTGATAGAGAGGGAAGGGTTTTCTTTTTTAATCAAAAGTTTGAGATGTTCTTAAATCGCTCTAAAAAATATATTGAAGGTAAAAAACTCAAAGAGATAATTTCTGAAGAGATAGATAAATGGATAAAAAAGTGTGTTGATGAAGGTCTTGAAATTCACAACATAGAAATAGGAGATTTTCTGTTTACCCTTTCTCCATTTTTTAGAGGAGAAAAGATAAAGGGAGCGGTTGTAGTAATAGAAAAACGAAGGGAAGTTATTGGCACCGAACACTTTGATGTTTTCCTTAAAGGTATCTCTCATGAGTTAAGAAACCCTTTAAGCGGGATGAAAGCTTCTGCAAAGCTTATGCTGCAACTTAAAGAGTTTGATGAAGAGCTTGTGGAAGTTGTTGTTTCAGAGATTAACAGGATAGAGCGGTTTCTTGATAGAATATGTGAAAGTTTTGATTTTTCAAGGTTAAAGTGGTGCAGGTATAACATTCATAAACTTTTAAACGATGTTCTTAAAGCATTTAAGACAGTATTTGAAAAGGAAAGAATTATTGTTGAACAAAGGTTTGACCCTTCACTTCCTGAAGTTTCTATTGATAGAGATAGAATGTTTCAGGTATTTTCTAACATTTTGAAAAACAGCGTTGAAGCTTTTGAAGGAGATAAAGATAGGAAAATAGTTGTGGAAACAGGATATGCGATACAGCCTAAAGGTTTCATATTTGTGAAAGTGAAAGATAATGGAAAAGGGATGGACAGGAAAGAGCTTGAAAATCTTTTTACTCCATTTTTTACAGCCGGAAAAGAGAAAGGAACAGGCTTGGGAATGTATATATCCCGTGAGATAGTTTTAAATCACGGTGGTAAAATAGATGTTCAAAGTGAAAAAGGTAAGGGAACTACTGTTACTGTTTATTTACCGATAGGAGAGACTGGGAAGTATGGCACGAATTCTTATAGCTGATGATGAGAAAAATATAAGACTTGTATTAAAGAAGTATCTGCAGAGCCTTGGTCATACGGTTTATGAGGCAAAGGATGGAAGAGAAGCTCTTGAAATTCTTGAAAAAGAGAAGCCTGACCTTGCTTTCCTTGATATAAAAATGCCTGTAATTGATGGAATAGAACTTTTATCCTATGAGAGAGATGTTCCAAAAGTTATTCTCACAGCCTACGGCACTATGGATTACACCATAAAAGCGATAGACAAAGGAGCAATTGACTATATAACAAAACCTTTTGAGCTTGAAGATATAAAAGCGATAGTTGACAGGATAAGTTTTTCCACAGAGAAGGAAGAGCTTGACATTGTGGAAGAAGATGCAATTATAGGCTCAAGCAAAAAGATGCAGGAAGTTTTTAAACTTATAGGAAAAGTTGCAAGGACAGACGCAACGGTGCTTATAATCGGAGAAAGTGGCACCGGTAAGGAACTTGTAGCAAGAGCTATTCATAAATACTCAAGGCGAAGTGGCGGACCTTTTGTTGCCATAAACTGTGCCGCTCTTCCGACAAATCTCCTTGAAGCGGAACTTTTTGGTTATGAGAAAGGAGCTTTTACCGGGGCAACTTCAAGAAAGAAAGGTTATTTTGAACAGGCAGATGGCGGGACACTTTTCCTTGATGAGATAGGAGAAATAGAACTTTCCCTTCAATCCAAGCTTTTGAGGGCTATTCAGGAGAAAGAGATAAGGAGGCTTGGAGGAGATGCACCTGTCAAGATAGATGTAAGGATAGTGGCTGCAACAAATAGAGACCTTGAAAAAGAGGTAAAAGAGGGAAGATTCAGAGAAGACCTGTTTTACCGGTTGAACGTTTTAACGATTGAACTTCCACCTTTAAGGGAGCGAAAGGAAGATATTGTCCCTCTTGCTCTTTACTTTATTAAGAAATTTGCGAAAGAATTTAAACTTCCTGCCAAACAGTTAACCGACAGGGCGAAGGAGTGGCTATGTTCTTATGATTTTCCCGGAAATGTGAGAGAACTTGAAAATATGATTCTAAAGGCTATGCTTCTTTCACCGGTTGATGTTATTGATGTTGAAGACTTGCAGGTAGAAAAAGAGAAAATTACCACTCCAAATCTTGAAGAAGCGATAAAAGAGTTTGTTAACTATGTTTTCTTGGTTGAACAGAAAGAGAAAAATAATCTTTACGATATAGTTATGAAAAGTGCTGAAAAAATATTGATAACGGAAGTTTTAAAATATTCTGACTGGAATCAGGTAAAAGCTGCAAGGACTCTTGGAATTCACAGAAATACTTTAAGAACAAAGATAAAAGAGCTTGGAATAGAAATACCACGCAGAAAGCATAAATTCTAAATTTCAAAATAAAATCTGGTGAGGAGAAAGGCTATGGGAATGACTATAACCCAGAAAATTCTTGCAGAACACGCCGGAAAAAAAGAAGTTTATCCTGGCGAGTTGATTATGTGTAAGGTGGACATCGCTCTTGCCAATGATGTTACCGCACCTATTGCCATAAAAAGGATAAAAGAACTCGGTGCGGAAAAGGTTTTTGATAAGGATAAGATAGCTCTTGTTCCTGACCACTTTACTCCTACAAAGGACATAAAGTCTGCTGAACAGGTGAAGATGATGAGAGAGTTTGCAAAAGAGTTCAACATTACACATTTCTGGAATGAAGGGAGAGTTGGTGTTGAACATGCCCTTTTACCTGAACAGGGGGTTGTTGTTCCTGGAGATGTTGTTATAGGCGCAGACTCTCATACATGCACCTACGGTGCTCTTGGTGCTTTCTCAACAGGAGTAGGTTCAACTGATATGGCTTACGCATGGCTTACAGGAGAAGTGTGGTTTAAAGTTCCAGAGCAGTTAAAGTTTGTTTACTTTGGTAAGCGTAATAGGTGGGTTTCCGGAAAAGACTTGATTCTCTATGTTATTGGGATGATAGGAGTTGATGGTGCCCTTTACAAAACTATGGAGCACACAGGAGAAGCTATAAAAGAGCTTCCTATGGACGATAGATTTACAATCTGCAATATGGCAATAGAAGCTGGTGCTAAAAACGGTATTATAGAACCTGATGAAATAACTCTTGAGTATGTAAAAGGAAGGGCTAAAAGACCTTACAAGCTCTATAAAAGTGACGAAGATGCTGAGTATGCAGAAGTTTTTGAAATAGATGTATCCAAGATAGAGCCTCAGGTTGCTTTTCCTCACCTTCCGTCAAATACAAGACCTGTTACTGAAGCTACCCATGTAACAATAGACCAGGTGGTTATCGGTTCATGTACCAACGGAAGGATTTCTGACTTAAGAATTGCGGCACAAATATTAAAGGGTAAAAAGGTAAATCCAAATGTTAGATGTATAGTGATTCCTGCAACTCAGGAGATATATAAGCAGGCGATGAAAGAGGGACTTATAGACATTTTCCTTGATGCTGAATGTGTTGTTTCAACTCCAACGTGCGGTCCGTGTCTTGGTGGTCACATGGGTATTCTTGCAAAAGGTGAGAGAGCGGTTGCTACAACAAACAGAAACTTTGTTGGAAGAATGGGGCATCCAGAAAGTGAGGTTTACCTTGCTTCTCCAGCTGTTGCTGCTGCTTCAGCTGTTCTTGGTAGAATCGCTCATCCTGATGAAGTTGCTGGAAATTGACATAAGGGCAGGGAACCTTTCCCTGCCACTGACTTATTTGAAATTTTTCTTATACTCTTCAAACTCCTTTTTGTAGTCGGAGAAGGATTCACTTTTCTCTTTCGCTTTAAAGATGATGGTTTTCTTGGTTATCTTTCCGCTGTCATCTTTAACAGCTATTACGACTTTGTGTTCTCCTGGATTTTTAAATGTTATAGAAATTGAAGCTGGGGGAGTTCCTTTGCCTATTTTTCCTTTCCCATCCACACTTATGAAGTGAGCTACGATTTTTGAGTCATCAGAAGCAAATATAGATACGTTTACTTTTAGTGGGGTAAACCCTTCCTGTGGATGGGCTTCAACAACAAGTTTTGGTGGGAGATTTTCCTCTTGTGGTTCATTCTTTGGTACACTGGTTGTTGTGGTTTCTGCAGTTTGGTTTTCTGTTTCTGAAAGTCCCTCTTTCTCTATGCTGGTATTTACAACCGTCTTTGTAAAGGGTGTTTTATATACGGTAAACTGGTTATTAATAAAGGTTCCAAGCAAAGACTTGTCTTTAGATAAAACAAGACCATCTCCTGATACGTTAGTATTTGTAATGGAGTTTTTAACAATATTTAATAGAAACACTTTCCGCGGGTCAAAAGAGTATTTCGCAAAGGACAAAAGAATTTCATCTTTATTTACCGGTGCAACTCCAAAGAATTTACCTCCTTTCTTTTCCAGCACAACTTTTGATGTTTTAAGCTCATAAACTCTTACTATATCGTTCCATCCATCTTCAACGTAAATATACCTGTTTGAGATAGGAATCGCAATTTCAACTCTTCCTTGAGGTATGATTTCAGATATCAGGTTTCCAGACTTTGTGAAAAATCCAACTTTTCTATTGCTGTATGCGATGAAATGTTTTCCGTCTGGAAGGAAGTAAAATCTGGTAGAGAAATCCCTTCCAATGTTTACTTTTCTTACAGTTTTTCTGTTTATAAGGTCAACCTCTTCCATTGTTCCGTTACTATATAAAAGCAATATCTTTCCATAAGACAGGGGTTTGAACCATGAAAACTGACCTTCCACAGTTTCTATAACATCTCCGTTGTTACCTATGTAATAGAGTTTATTTTCAGATAGAACGTAGATGTGGTCATTATTTTTCGTGGCGGTGATGAAGTCTTTTCCTTTTATACGGTATGTATTGAGAAGTTCTCCTTTTTTGATGTTCCATAATTTTACTGTGCCGTCTTTTGATAGGGTTATTATTCCTTTACCTTCTTCAGTCTCAAAAAAGTTAATGGAGACTATTTCTGAAGAGTGGGTGCCTTTAAAAAGGATGTCAAACTGAAGAGGTTTTATTTTCTGGCTTCCAAATGTTGCAGCAAAAGGAGAAGCTAAAGGTATCAAGAAGGTAATGATTACCAGAAATAAAATTTTTATCTTTTTCATCTGTTCTCTCCTCCCTCGGGTTTTATGTTAAAAATTTACCATAAATTGAGTTTATAATTAACATTTTCAGGGAGGCTGTTTGAAAAATGGCTATGAATTTTAAGAGATCCTTCGGGCTTTGCCCTCAGGATGACTTTCTTCGTCATTCTGAGGCTGTTTTGCAGCCGAAGAATCTCAATACCTTTTACAAACAAATGAGAATTTTCAAACACTCTCACATTTTCAGGAGGAAAAGTTGAGACTATGTATAACAGGAACACCGGGAACCGGGAAAACTACTGTTGCAAAAATTCTTTCTGAGAAACTCAGGCTACCTATTTATAATCTTTCAGATATTGTGAAAGAGAAAAAGCTCTATAAAAGTTTTGACGAAGGAAGGGATGCTTTTATCGTTGATATTGAAAAGTTAAGGGAATTTTTCAAAGATAAGCACAGATTTATAGCAGAAGGACTTGTGGCTCATTACATCCCTTGTGATGTTCTGGTGGTTTTGAGAGCAAAACCGGATGTAATAAGAGAGAGGTTAAAAGAGAGAAACTATACCACAGAGAAAGTGGAGGAAAACGTTGAAGCAGAACGGATAGCTTATTGCGCTACTGAAGCTTTTGAGAATTTTAGCGGAAAAGTTTTTATCCACATAGACACTTCTAACAGAACTCCTGAAAAGATTGTGAATGTTATAATAGAAGGAGTTAAACGTGGTGGTATTGTTGAGGAGATAGACTGGTTGGAGGGTTGATGGGGTATGTTAGATATGACCTGAAAGGTATTAAATGCCTGCCTGAAACACTTAAAAAACTTGACTTCTCTTCCCTTTTTACCAGAGAGAAGATGCCTTTTATAGGTGCCTTTTCTGTTCATATAAAGGAGATAAAAGAAACTTTAAGAAGGTTTAAAGAGATTTACGATAATATGTTTGTTATCGGCATCGGCGGTTCATCTCTTGGTATTCAATCAATATATGAAGGTATATACGGAAAGCATAAAATTACAGGCAGAAAACTTTACTTTCTTGAGAATGTTGATCCTTTTAACATTCATCAAATTTTTCAGTCGGCTCCGTGGGATAGAACCGTTTACTGTGTGATAAGTAAGTCGGGAAGTACCCTTGAAACAGTATCAATTTTTAATCTTGTCCTTTATGAGATGAAAAGGAGAGGTTTTACTGACCTTTATAAGAGATTCATATTTATCTCGGGGAAAAATACTCCCTTTTATTCTATTGCAAAAGAACTTGGTGCTCCTTTTTTTGAGATACCTGAAGAGATAGGGGGTCGGTTTTCTGTTCTCACTCCGGTAGGGCTTATTCCTGCAGATTTTGTTGATATTGACCCTTACGCTTTAGTAGGTGGAGGTATGGAAATTCTGGAAGAGATTTCACAGAATAAAGAGCATGAAGCTATTATTCTGACATGTGCAGAGTATGAGAGTTATATAAACGGTAGAAACATAAACGTTATGATGCCCTATTCTGATTCTTTAAGAAAGTTTTCAGAATGGTGGGTTCAGCTGTGGGCTGAAAGTCTGGGAAAAGATGGTAAAGGACAGACTCCTCTTCCTGCAGTTGGAACTGTTGACCAGCATTCGCTCCTTCAGCTTTTTATGGATGGTCCTGATGATAAGTTTTACCAGTTTATAAAAGTTGAGAACTTCGGCAGTGATTTTATACTTCCCAAAAAGACGCAGGTGCTTGATTTTATTGCAGGTAAAAGAATTTCAGATATTATCCATGCAGAGTTTGAAGGAACTGTTGAAGCTTTAAGGCAGGGGGGAAGGCCTGTTGCTGTTTTAGAAGTTAGTAGAATGACACCAGAAGTAATGGGAGCGCTTTTTACTCTTTACATGGTGAAAACAGTAGTGATGGCGGAGCTTATGGGAGTTAATCCTTATGGCCAGCCGGGAGTGGAAATAGGGAAGAAGATAGCTAAAAGGAAGCTTGGAGGAGTATGAATACACGCGAGATTGCTGTTAAAATTTTATGTGAGTTTGAAAAAGATCTGAAGATAAAACCTCACTTTGAAAGATTAACAAAAAATCTTTCTTTTAAGGACAGAAGTTTTGTAAGGGAGATTGTTTCAGGAAGTGTCAGATTTTTGAAACTTCTTGATTTTTCCATAGAAAAGGTTTCAGGAAAGAATCAGAAAAAACAGCATCCTGCTGTTAGAAACAGTTTAAGGATTCTTGCTTATCAGATTTTTTTTATGTCGGTGCCTCTATATGCTGCCATAAATGAAACTGTTGAAGCAGTGAAGCATTTCAGGAAAAAAGCTGCCGGGTTTGTTAATGCTGTTGGAAAAAAACTTATAAATTTTGACTACAAAGCTGAAATAGAAAAAATCCCTGACTTTTATGAAAGGATATCTACTTTGTACTCTTTTGAAAATTGGATGGTAAAAAGATGGCATAGATTTTACGAAGATGAGTTAGTTTCTATTCTCTCATTCCTTAATAGAACTGCACCTCTTTATATTAGAATTAACACTTTAAAGGTTAAAGTTTCAGACTATTTAAAATTTCTTGAAGAGAGCGGTATAGAGTTTGAGGTTCATCCATTTATAAAAGAGATGGTAAGGATTAAAGGAAAAGTTGATATACAATCTTTGCCCGGATACGCTGATGGGTTTTTTTACATTCAGGATGTAGCTTCTTACCTTTCAGCCCTTTTATTATCGCCTCAGAAAGGAAAAAAAATCCTTGATATTGCAGCTGCCCCAGGCGGTAAAACTACCGCGATAGCAGCACTTGTGGAAAATGAAGCTGATATTATTGCGGTAGATGTTGATTCCGAAAGATTGAAGCTTCTTGATAGAAATCTTGAAAAGCTTGGTGTAAATTGTGTTAAAACGTTAAAAACGGATATTACAAAAGAAAATCCTTTTACAGAAAACAGCTTTGATAGAGTTTTGCTTGATGCTCCCTGTAGTGGAACGGGAATTATAAGAAGACATCCTGAAGGCAAATGGAACAAAAGTTTATCTTTGATAAAACATAACCAGAAATTGGAGAAAGCGCTGTTAAAAGAGGCTTTTAAACTCCTTAAGCCAGGTGGGACACTGCTTTACAGTGTTTGCAGTCTTGAAAGAGAGGAGGGAGAGGAAATTGTTAATTTTGCATTAAATATAGGTTTTAAAAAAAGAGACTTTGATATAAAATTTGAAGAAATAGGTGTTAAAGGAAGTATGGCAAGGGTGTTTCCTCATAAGCAGGGAACGGATGGATTTTTTTACGCTATATTTACAAAATAGGAGGGGTTATGGCAGAGGTAGAAAGGTTAAAACTTAAAAGGGAAGTTATGCTTAAGCTTATAAAGGCTCTTATTGATGGTGAAGAGCTTGAAAAAGTGTCTGAGATTGTGAGTATGGACCCAAATCTTTCTCTCAGACTTTTAAAGTTCATCAATTCTCCGTATTTTGGATTGAGTAAAGAGATAACATCCATTGTTCAGGCTGTTGCCTATCTTGGATATCAGAATCTTAAAGACTACATTTTCGTTCTTTTAACCTCTTCACTTCTAAAATCTGCAGATAGAGATGAAATAAGGAATATACTTAAGCAGGCTTTTGCCATGAAATATGTTGCAGAAAAACTTTTACCGGCTCATGTTGATGAAGCTTTTATGGTTGGACTGCTGGCCCCGGTGCTTAAGGAAGTTGATGTTGATGAGTTAAAGAAAATTCTCCAGAAAGCTGGTGTTTCGGATAACATAATAATGGGACTTCTTGATGAAGGAAGTTCTCTTTATAGAATAAAAGAGTTTACCAAGAAACTTCTTGATTTTTGTGAGAGAGTTGCAAGGAATGAACAGGTTGACCTGAAAGATACAGAAGGACTTACTTTCAGTGATATAGATGATATATGTAAAAAGGCAACAAAAGAAGCAGAATCTTTAATATCTGCACTTTAATTTTAGAACAATTTCATTTTGGAAGCCCCTTAAAAAGGGGCTTTTTTTTATTTTTAGAGGTCTTGAAAAAAAGAAAATGTAGCATAAATTTCCATTTTAGAAAATATAAAATATAATTTTAAGGAGGTGAGGGAATGGCAGTTGTTGGATTTGCAAAACTTGAAGCACTTTTCAGGAAAGCTGCAGGCCTTGACATTGATAAAAATAAGGCAAAAGTAATTACAGATATTGTGGAGAAAAAACTCTATGACCTTCTTCTCATAGGTGAAAGAAATGCAAAATACAACGGCAGAGATGTTATATGGGAGTGTGATGTTCCGTTAACAAAAGGGTTTCTTGAAACGATTCAAAAATTTAAGGAACTTGAAGAAGTGCTTGAATTAAAGGATATTCTTGATTTTCTGGCAACACAACCTCCGCTAAAATATCCCCTTGAAGCAGAACTTGAAAATAAACTTCCAGAGATTGTTGGAGCACTGCTTTTCATTCTTGCGAGGATAATAAAAGAGATAGATGAAAATTGTAAGCAGCCTTCTGTTGAAGATATTGAAAGAGCAGGAAGAATTCTTGATTTAACTATGTAAGCTGCTATCACGATTTTAAACAGAATAAAAGCCCGGCATCTGCCGGGCTTTTAAAATATTTCCCATCGCTCTGACATCAAAGGTATCTATTGCATTCTATATATCACCTTATAAATTCTGGAAAGATTAATCTCTAACAGTTTTTTAACACTTCCCTCCTTAATATATCACTGCGCGAAAAATCTAAACTTTAAAGGAGGAAAGATATATGAAAAAGTTCCTGTGTCGTTTATTTTCAGGCCTACTTACTGCCGTTGCACTTGTGAACATTGCAAATGCTCAAGAAGTTTTAAGAATTATCACCTGGAAAGGCTACATTCCTAAAGAGCTTCAGGAGAAGTTTGAAAAAGAAACGGGTATTAAGCTGAAAATCACTTATTCAAACAACGAAGAGATGCTTGCAAAGCTTCGTGCAACAAGGGGCGGCGGTTTTGACCTTGCCCAGCCTTCAGCTGACAGAATTCTTTTCGCTGCTAAAAAATACAAAATTTACCAGCCTATGGATTATTCAAAGATTGAAGTTAAAAATATCAAACCCACACTTTTTAAAGCAACTAAAGAGATTTCAGGCGGTTATGCAGTTCCTTACTGCTTTGGAACAACTGGACTTATAGTTAATAAAAAGTATGCTCCTGATGCCAACGACTGGAGCGACCTTTATAATCCTAAGTACGCCGGACATATAGCTTACAGGCTTAAAAGGCCGCTTCTTATTGGTGTTGCTTTTGCCATGGGATATAACCCGTTTAAGCTTTACAACAATATCCCAGAATATAAGAAGATGATAGACAAGGTAGCCCAAAAACTTATAGAAACCAAAAGCTACGTTTACGCCTACTGGAACAGTGGAGACCAACAGAGAGAGTTTGCAAGAAGTGGTAAGGTTTGGGTTGAGACAGGATGGGACGGAATAGGGTGGAATCTTCACAAAGAGAATCCTGATATAGATTTTATTGCTCCTAAAAGTGGTGCTCTCGGATGGATAGATACCTTTGCAATTCCTAAAAGAAGCAGAAATGTGGAAGGTGCATATAAGTTTATCAACTTTATGTTAAGACCTGAAAATGCAGCAGTTTTTGTTAATCATGAGAGATATCAAAGTGCTTCTAACGGTGTTGAAAAATACGTGAAGAAAGAAATTAAAGAAGATTGGCAGAGAACTTTTGACAAGAAGAACCTTGAGAACATAAAGTGGTACCCGGCTCTTCCTGCAGCCTGTGAAAAGATTGAGTCTGAAGCTCTTGAAAGAATCAAAGCAGCCGCTGCAAGATAATCTGCTTCAGGGCACTCATGTGAGTGCCCTTACTTTTTTAAGTTCTTTTTTGGAGTAAACGATGGCAATTCTCAAACTTTCCGGAATTTCAAAAAGTTTTGGAGATACAAAGGTACTTGAAGATATCAACCTTTCAATTGAAGAAGGGGAATTCTTCTCTATTCTCGGACCTTCAGGCTCTGGAAAAACAACGATTTTAAGGCTTATAGCCGGTTTTATTTTTCCCGATACCGGAGAGATAAGAATAAATGACAGGGTGATAAATCAACTGCCTCCTGAAAAGAGGGAAGTAAATATTGTGTTTCAAAATTTAGCCCTTTTCCCAATGATGGATGTTTTCGGAAATGTGTCTTTCGGATTAAAAAACAAAGGACTTTCAAAGTCTCAGATAAAAGAAAAGGTTTCAAAAATTCTTGAGAAGGTTGGTCTTAAAGGATTTGAGAAAAGAAAAATCAACGAGCTTTCCGGTGGACAGAAACAGAGAGTTGCCCTTGCAAGAAGTCTTGTAATGGAACCGAAAATTCTTCTTCTTGATGAACCGTTAAGTGCTCTTGATAAAAAGCTAAAAGAGCAAATGATGATTGAACTTAAGCTTTTGCAGAAAGAGTTAAAAACCACTTTCGTTTATATAACCCATGACCAGAGTGAAGCGATGGTTATGAGTAACCGTATTGCAGTAATAAATGAAGGCAAAATTGAGCAGATAGATACTCCTTATAAACTTTATAACTATCCACAAACTCCCTTTGTTGCCTCTTTTGTAGGTGAAAATAACAGGTTTAAAATCGTTGCCCAGGATGAAAAAAGCGTCACTACAGAAAAGGGTTGGAAGATACCGATAGATACAGAGGAAAATAGACAGAAACTTAAAAAGATGAAAATAAAAGAGGTGTTTATTCGTCCGGAAAGCTTCTTTATATCTCCATCAAAAGGAATCCTTTCTGGGTATATTCGTTCGGTTTTATTTGATGGTCCTCATACAAAGGTCTTTATAGAAACAGAGTATGGTGATGATATTTTAATAAATCTTAAAGATAAGAATTTTAAACCGTCAGAAGGAGAAAGAGTAAATCTGGGGATAAATGGTGATGAAATCAGGCTATTCTAAAGACTTTACTGTTAAAATATGCGCTTTGTTGGTACTTTTGTGGGTTTTTCTGTTGATAATACTTCCCCATTTAGGGCTACTATATTCCTCTTTTACTACAGAAGATGGAGTTTTCACATTCAGCAACTATCTTAAATTTTTTAAACAGAAAATTTACTATACAACTTTTCTCTATACTTTTTTAAATGGATTTCTCATTTCGTTTCTCTCCTTTCTTCTTGCAATGCCCCTTGCATTTTTTCTTGTAAAAGTTCTTCCTGAAAGAATTTCCCGGATTTTCATGGCTATTATTTTAATCCCCCTTGGGGTAGGTGAACTTATTATTGTTTACGGTTGGATGATAGTTCTTTCTGATAACGGCCTGATAAAACACCTTCTTCACTATATCGGAATTTCACATATGCCGAAACTTTTAAATACCCCTTTCAGTATGACAATTGGTTTTCTTTATGTTTCTTTTGTTTTTATGCTTCTTCCTATAATACAGGTACTTGAAAATCTTGATGACTCAATGATAGAAGCTGCCCTTGACCTTGGAGTGTCAAAGCTTGCTATTTTCAGAGAGATAATCATTCCGTTTTCTATGTCAGGTATTATTTCTGGAGTAATCATGGTATTTACTCTCGTTATAGGTGATTTTCTCGTTCCAAATATATTGGGAGGTAAAAGCGCCCTCTGGTTTACGGAGATTATTTACGATAACTTTCTTACAACATTAAACTGGAACCTTGGTTCTGCTTTTGGCTTTCTGCTTCTCCTTGGTGCTGTTATTGTGATATGGATACTTATAAAAATTTCCGGTCAGGATTACGAGAGGGTTATTAGATGATTAGAGGTATTGCTTCCAAAAGATATAACTTTACTGTTTCTTTCTTCGTGGGACTATTTTTTGTCTTCTGGATACTACCCCTTTTTGTTATTTCTCTTCTTGCATTTAACGATGCAGATTATATAGGCTTTCCCTTCAAAGGATTTACTCTTGATTGGTTCATAGGTTCAGGTAAAAAGGTGGGAGTGTTTCATAATCCTGATCTTTTACACGCAATAGTGGTTAGTGTGAAAACGGCAACTATTGTCTCTGCTGTATCGCTTATAATTGCTACGGCTGCGGTTTTATACTTTGAAAAAGCAAAGTCAAAGGCTAAAAATATTCTTTACTATCTGGCTGTCTCTCCTCTTATAATTCCCGGTGTTATTCTTGGTATTGCTATACTTACCTTTGCCACCACTATTCTTTACTTTTTGCAGGACCATGCGTCTATTGACCTGACCGATTATCTTTCTCCCGGATTCTGGTTGGTTGTTATTGGACAGATTTCTTTTGTTACATCTTACAGTATGCTTATTATTCAGGCACAGATGAAGAAGTTTGATAGAACATGGGAAGAAGCGGCCCTGAATCTTAAAGCCGGCCGCTTTGATATCTTACGGTATATTACCGTTCCCTTTTTAAAACCTGCTCTTATTAAAGCTTTCATTGCAGGATTTTTAATCAGTTTTTCAAACTTTAACACAACCGTTTTTCTTGTTGGTTCAGATCCGACTCTTCCTATCTATCTTTTCTCTCAGGTTAAGTATAACCTCACTCCGGTTGTTAATGCAGTTTCATTTCTTATTATTCTGGTTATTACCTCCTTTGCGGTAATAGATTTCATCTTTAAGAGGGATTAAATGAAAAAGTTGATTCACATAGCGGTTGATGGCTTGAGACCGGAAATGATTGATACAGGGCGCTGTAAATTTTTAAAATCTTTATCTGAAAAAGCTTTATATACAAATCAGATGCGTTCAGTAATTCCTCCCATTACTTTACCCTGTTTCTTTTCAATATTTCACGGGGTTAATCCTCTTACACACGGTGTTTTTTACAACATAATTCCTGAAAATTATACGGTTAAATCTCCAAACCTTTTTGATGTTTTAACGGATAACGGTATAAACACTATCTCTTTTTTTAACTGGAAAACTCTTGGAAAAAGTATGGGAAAGAAGAAACCTTCAGGGGAAAAGGTGTTTATTGACGATTTAACAATAAAGGGAGATGTTGAAATTGTTGATAAGGTTATCTCTCTAAACGAGGAGAGAAAGTTACCTGATTTTATTTTTATCTATCTTGGAGCTCTTGATGAAGTTGGTCATAAATACGGCTGGCTTTCATCTGAATATGTAAAAACTGCCGAAGTGGTGGATTCCCTTATTGAAAAACTTTTTAGAGTTTTCAGTAAAGAGTGTGATTTTCTTATCCATAGCGACCATGGAGGTTATGAATTTGGCCACTACGTTATTATGGAAGAGATAATGAACGTGCCTTTTATCTATTATTCTTCAGGGGAAAAGTTGGACACTCTGCAGAAATTGGCACCTTCCATCGTTGATATTGCTCCCATAGTTCTTTCTCGTTTTGGTATAGAAATTCCTGTTTCATGGGAAGGAAACAGCATTTTCTAAGTGCTGTTTTTTTCTTTTTTAACAAATTACTAACAATTAATAGTTATCTTTTCTATCAAACTTTTAAGTTTATTTTCGGAGGTGTTATGAAAAAAAGTAAATTTTTAAAATTTGCCTTTATTCCCACTGTAGCGATTGCTTTATCAGGTTGTTTTAATAATAATCAGAATGTTCAAAAAGAAGAAACCAAAAAACCAGAAGTTACACAGGAAAAGAAGCAACTTTCAGGAACTATCAACTTTTACACGTCCCTTCCTAAAACTATAGCTCTTGAGATAGCTGATAGATATCATCAAAAACATCCTGAAATTACTGTAAACGTTTACAGAAGCGGCGCATCAAAGATAATGGCAAAACTCGGGGCTGAAATAGAAGCGGGTAAAGTGATGGCAGATGTTGTCTGGCTGGCAGACCCGGGGAACACAATTTTCCTTAAAAACAAAGGGGTGCTTTTAAAATACACTCCTGAAAATGCAGAAAAAGTTGCTTTTAAAGATAAGGATGGTTACTATTTCGCCGGAAGATTTATAGCTCCTGTTATAGCATTTAATACCGGAATTGTTAAAAATCCCCCGAAAAGTTTTAAAGTAATCTCTGAAAAAGAGTATAGGGATACCCTTCCTTCTCCGTGGAACAGAGCGAAAGGATGGTGTGCTATTCCCAATCCTCTATATTCAGGTTCTGCCCTTGCTTTTGCTTATGGTATGTATAAGCTTTACGGCTGGGATTACTTCAGGAGATTAAAAAATAATGGAGTGGTTGTTTTAAAAAGTAACGGTTCTGTAAAGAACGGAATACTTCAGGGAGAAAACCCTGTAGGCGTTACACTTGATTATATGGTGAGACAGCAAAAGGCGAAAGGAATGAACATAGATTATCTCTATCCTGAAGATGGAACTGCTCTGATACCAAGCCCTATAGCTGTTTTAAAAACAACTAAAAATCCTGAAGTTTCAAAGGATTTTGAAAACTTCCTTCTCTCAAAAGAGGTTCAAACTCTTCTTGCTGATAATTACATAATTCCTGCAAGGAGCGATATTTCTTCAGATAAAGTCCCCTCTATTGATTCTATAAAGAAAATAAACGTTGATTGGGATAAAGTTTCTGGAAACCTTGAAGAGATAAGAAACAAATTTTCACAAATAATGCTCAAGTGATGGAGTCTATATGTCCGAGAGGTCTTTAAGGGAGAGATTTTCTCTCCCGTTATCTGAAATTCAGATTTTATGGGTTTTTACTCTTTTTGTTTTAATTATTACAACTTTTTATCCTTTTGCACTCCTTGTGTTTAAAAGTATTACCGGAGTAAGGAGTGAAGAAGTTCTAAAAGCTGTTCTTACAGACAGAGAAACTTATGTTTACACATTTAATACTATTAAACTTGCTGTTTTTGTAACGGTTTTAGCTATTATACTTGGAGTTCCTTCTGCTTTTCTTGTCTCAAGGACAGATATTTATTCCCGAAAAATTTTAAAATTTTTAATAGTTCTCTCTTTCACTCTTCCCCCTTATGTAAGTGCTATAGCATGGATACAGCTTGCGGCACCTTATTCAGGATATTTAAATAGATTTTTTCACCTTTTTGGTTTTCCTGCTGATTTCATCAATATTTACTCTTTCTGGGGAATAGTCCTTGTAATGGCTATCAAGTATTATATCTATGTGTTTTTGACAACTTCAGCTTCACTTGAACAGATAGACCCTTCTCTTGAAGAAGCAGCCAGAATGAGCGGAGCTTCACCTTTTAAAGCTTCCCTTTTAACACTTAAACTGGTCATTCCGTCCATAGCTTCAGGAGCTCTTCTTGTTTTTATAGCTACATGTGCAAACTTTGGAATTCCTGCTTTAATTGGCGAAAGGGCTAACTTTTATGTTCTAACAACTAAAATTTACAGTGCCCTTTCTATTCCAGACCTTGACAGGGCTGTAATACTTTCTCTTTTCCTGATAGTGATAACTGCGGTTGTTCTTCTGATTCAGAAAAAAGTTTCACATGGAAAACACTATACAACTGTTACCGGGAAAGCTTCTCGTCCGTCGTTATTAAAACTTGGTAAAGTAAAAATTGCTGTATCTTTACTTCTTTATATAGTGCTTTTTATTACGACTGTAGTCCCTATATCTTCTCTCTTTTTCAGTGCATTACTTAAAACTCCTGTAGCACCATTAACTTCTGTAGATTCGTACACGTTATCAAATTTTCTATTTGTTATTTTCAAGGATCCTTCCACGACAGAGGCTATAAAAACAAGTTTCTTTTCTTCTGCTCTTGCAGCTTCAGTTATCACAGTTTTTGGAGCACTTATTGCATACATAGTGGTTAAAACCGATATAAAAGGAAGAACGATTATAGATTTTCTCTCTTCCATTCCTTATATTTTGCCGGGCACGGTTGTTGGAGTTGCAATAATAGTGGCTTTTATAAAATTTCCTTTCTTTGAGACTTTGTGGATTTTACCGTTTGCTTACTTCATCAGGTATCTTTCCTATGGAGTTAGAACGGTTACAGGTTCCCTGCTTCAGATAGATAAAACTCTTGAAGAAGCTTCTTTCATGTCCGGAGCTTCATGGGTGCAGACCTTTAAAAACATAATTTATCCTCTGTTAAAATCCGGGTTGCTTGCTGCATGGATACTTGTTTTTATTCCTGCTTTAAGTGAACTTACCGTTTCCATAATCATATATCCGCCGCAGCATCCTACCATAGGGGTTGCAACGTATAATCTTATGGAAGAGGGGTCATACAGCTTTGCTTATGCTCTTTCAGCTCTTGTTACATTAATTGTTGTTGTTTCTTACGGAATTGTTACCAGAATCACCGGAAAATTTGCCGGAAGGAGAATTTAATGGGTGTTCTTGTTCTTGAAAATGTGAGAAAAAGCTATAAAGATGTTGAAATTTTAAAGAGAATAAGCCTTGATGTTGAGAAGGGAGAGTTTTTAACACTTCTGGGCCCATCAGGTTGTGGGAAAACAACCACCTTAAGAATAATTGCAGGCCTTGAAGTGCCCACATCGGGCAGGGTTGTTGTAGATGGAAAAATTTTTTCCGCTCCGAAGGAGAAAATCTTCATTCCCCCTGAAAAAAGAAATATAGGTATGGTTTTTCAAAGTTATGCTGTCTGGCCTCATATGACGGTGTTTGATAATATAGTTTATCCTTTAAAAATTCGTAAACTCAAAAAACAGGAGATAGAAAGGAAAGTCAAGGACGCTCTCAATATGGTAAGACTTAGCGGACTTGAAAGGCGCTATCCTCACCAGCTTTCAGGGGGACAGCAGCAAAGGGTTGCCCTAGCAAGAGCACTTGTTATGAATCCCAAAATAATGCTTCTTGATGAACCTTTGTCAAACCTTGATGCCAAACTAAGAGAAGAGATGCGGTTTGAGATAAAGGATTTACAAAAAAGAACCGGCATAACAATCATCTATGTTACCCATGACCAGACTGAAGCTATGGCAATGAGTGATAGGGTAGTGGTTATGAAAAATGGTGAGATAAGACAGATAGGCACTCCTATGGAAATATATAAAAATCCTGTGGATACGTTTGTTGCCGACTTTATAGGAAGTGCAAACTTTATTACTCCGAAGAAAGTTGAAAAGTGCGGAAATTGCTTGGAAATCTCCTTTTTAAACAGGAAATTGACGGTTGCTAAACTTCCTCATGAGAAAATTAAAGTTGTTGTAAGACCGTCAGAGATAGAGCTTTCAAAAGAAAAACTGACCGATTCTATTGACGGAAGAGTTGTTGCAAGTTCGTTTTTAGGTGAATTTAACATGTATAAAGTTATGTTGGAAAAGGATTTAGTTTTAACTGTGATAAGTGATAGGAAAGATTTTGAAACAGGAGATACTGTTTTTGTTAAGATTAAAAACTGTGTTGTAGTTGCTGACAGAGATTGAGGGCTTTATGGTTAAAGTTGCTCATATAAGTGATACCCATATAACTTATGGAAACGCTTTCAACAGAACCGCTTTTGATATAGCTATTGAAAAAATAAACAAGAGTGATGTTGACCTTGTTATTCACACGGGTGATGTAACAGACCAGGGTCTAAGAGACGAATATGAGTATGCAGCATTTCTATTTAACAAAATTGAAAAGCCTTTAATAGTTGTTCCTGGAAATCACGATGTCAGAAATGTCGGTTATGAACTTTTTGACCGCTTTTTTGGGCAATTTTTTAAAAAAGTGGAAGTTGGAGGAATCTCTTTTATTCCGATTGATACTACCGTGCCGGATGTTGGAGACGGTGAGCTTGATTTTTACGAGATGGAAAGATTAAAGGAAAAACTTTTTGAAGAAAAAGAAACTATAAAAGTTGTTATTGGGCATCACCATCTCTTTCCGCTTCCCTTTACAGGCAGAGAGAGAAATGTAATTTCTAACAGCGGTGACCTTATTGAGCTTTTTAACTCTTCAGGTGTTGCTGCCTATCTTTCAGGACATAAACATGTTTTTAATGTGTATAAACTTTCTGATACGGTAGTGATAAATGCTGGTGCCGTTTCGTGCAGGAAAACAAGAAAAGGAGATGTGAACAGTTTTAATTTTATAAATTTTGACAATTTTACAAATGGAGTAGATGTTACGGTAATTGCTGAATATATTGATGGAAGTAGAGAAAGGAAGATTTTCTCTATCCCTGAGAAAAGTAAAGCTATTTCTGATAAAGGTGCAAAACTTCTTACTATCGTTCAGATAAGTAATACCTGCGTATCGGACAGATTTTATTTCAGACAGGACGTTATGGAAAAGGGGATAGAGACTATTAACAAAATTAACCCCGATTTTGTAATTCACTGCGGGAACATTGTGGATGCAGGAGTGGAGCGCTATTTTGAAAGAGCGGTTGCTTTGCTGAGTAATTTAAAATCGTCTTTAATGGTCGTGCCCGGCAGAAACGATTTTTCATTTAACGGAGACATCTTTTTCTTTCGTTATTTTTCTCTTAAACCTTTTGAAACCGAAAAGATTAAGTTCGTTCCTGTTGTGACGGTAAATAAAGATGCTAAAACGGGAAGACTTGGAAGAAGCGGTTTGAAATTTCTTAAAAAGGAGCTTGAAACAGAAAAAGAAAAAATTGTTTATCTTCATCACAACCTTCTTCCCGTTCCGCACAATAGAGAAACAGGAATTCTTGAAGATGCAGGAGATATTATTAAGCTCCTGATAGATAAAGGGGTAAAACTTGTCCTTACAGGTTATGGAGATAACAGCTTTTTTACTAAACTGGAAAACGTTTCTTTTGTGAATTCAGGAAGTTTTTCATGGGAGCTTCACAACAATCCCGCTGGTTTCTCCTTTAATCTAATAGAGATTTATGAAAATGATGTCTGTGTTAAAGAAATTTATTTTTAGTTTGCTGTTTTTATTTCCTTGAGATTTTCCAAAAGCTCTCTACAGCTTTTGCTTCTCATCACTTTTTCGTTCAGCTTTGCTTTTCCTCTTATCCCTTTAAAAAGCTGGACAATCTGCATCTTTATCTCTTTGCAGGCTTTTTCTTTCTTCATAAACTCCCACATCATCTCAAGTTCCTGCAGGATAAACTCTATCCTTTCGGAAAATGTGGCTTTGTAGTCTCTTCTCTCTTTAAACTCTTTAAATATCCACGGGTTTGATACTGCTCCCCTTCCTGCCATCACACCGTCACATCCTGTCTCTTCAAACATCCTTTCAACATCTTTCCATTTCCATACATCGCCGCTTCCGACTATCGGCACAGGACTTAATTTTTTCAAATCCTTTATCCTTTCCCACCTTGCTTTTCCTGAAAAAAGCTCTGTGGAAAGTCGCGGGTGAAGGGCTATAAGGGAAACACCGCCTTCTATAAGGTTTTCGGCTATCTTTTCAAGATTGTCCTCTTTAAATCCAAGTCTGATTTTTGCCGTTACAGGAATGTTGTAAGGTTTTAAAGCGGCAACCGTTTCTCTGATTATCTCTTTCATTATTTCAGGATACTGAAGAAGGTAAGCAGCGGATTTTGATTTTAAAACCTTTTTGACAGAACATCCAAAGTTTATATCTATCGCGTCTGGCCTGCATTTTTCAGCAACAATTTCGGCAGCTTTTGCTATCTCTTCCGGATTTCTTCCGTAAAGCTGAAGGTGAATCGGTCTTTCCTCTTCGGTAAAGTAGGCAAGTTCTCTTTCTATTCCTTTGTAGATTATCCCCGTTGCGTTCATAAGTTCAGAGTAAACTCTATCTGCTCCAAGCCGCCTGCAAAGTCTTCTGAACGCTGAATGGGTGTAACCTGCCATGGGAGCAAGGATTATCTCTTTACCTTTAAACAGTTTATACCTCCTCTGTCGCAAGTCTTAAACCCAATTTTTCGGCAAACCGGTAAACTTCCTGAAACTCTTCAGGTGTTACTCTTCTTGCTATTTCGGGGAACTCCTTTGCTCTGAAGGCTGGAAAATACTGCTCCATAACGTTTACATAGGCATCTCTTCCGAGATTTTCAGCTATCCATTTTAGAATCTCTTTACTATCCTCTGTGAATCCTGGCATCACAAGATGCCTTATAATCAAGCCTTTTGTAGCTATTTTGCGGGTATCGGTTTTTAGATTTCCAACCTGGCGGAACATCTCTTTTACCGCTTCCTTTACAACTTCAGGATAATCCGGTGCAAGAAGGTATTTTTTTGCAAACTCTCTGTTAAATGTTTTTATATCCGGCATGTAGATGTCTATCAATCCTTCAATTTTCTTTAAAGTTTCAACCTTCTCGTAGCCTCCGCAGTTATAGACTATCGGAACGGTTAATCCCTTTTCCTTTGCTTTTATGATTCCTTCTGCTATAAGCGGTATCTGGTGGGTGGGAGTAACAAAATTTATGTTATGGCATCCCCGACCTTGAAGGTAAAGCATAATGTTTACAAGGTCTTTAACATCAATCTCTTCTCCTTCTGCGTAATGGGAAATATCAAAGTTCTGACAGAATACACAGCCTAAATTGCATCCGGAGAGAAATATTGTTCCCGAACCTCCCACACCTGTTAAAACAGGTTCTTCTCCAAAATGAGGAAATGCAGAGGCAACTTTGAGTTTATCTCTTACTTTACAAAAGCCTGTTTCTTTTCTTCTGTCAACCCTGCAATCTCTCGGACAGAGAGTACAGGAGGAGAAAACGTTTTCGGGAAAAGGGTTATTCACCTTTCACTCCTTCAAGTATCTCTTCTGGCGTAAGCGGTATTGTGTCAACTTTCTCATTGCCGGGATTAACCACAACCTGAAGGAATCTTTTCCCGTTTAAAAGCCATTCAATCTTATCCCGCAGTTTTAACCTTTCCCATACACAGTCTGTCTCTTTAAATCCCATTCCCCTTGCCACAACTTCAACATCGGCTGTTGAGAAGTTAAAGTTTTCCTGGTCTCCCGTACTTCCCCATGTGCCGTTATCAACACAGAAGATTTTAAAGTTTTCTTTTCCATAAACTGCACAGGTTGCAATGGTTCCTGTATTCATAAGCAGAGAACCGTCACCGTCTATTGAGATAACGTTTCTCTCTGTTGCGATTGAGTAGCCTAAAGCGATAGATGAAACCAGCCCGAGACTTCCCAGCATATAAAAGACAGGATTTTTAACATTGAGTATCTTTTTAAGATGGTAAACTTCCCTTGCAGGAAATCCTATGTTTGCAAACAGTGTGATTTTGCTGTCATCTGTCTCTTTAAGAAACAGAAGAAGTTCTGATAGGGCTTCAAACCTTCTCATATCGGGGTTTTCTATCTCTTTTTCAATTTTTACTTCTACTACTTTCTTTCTTTCCTTCTCAAATACAGGATTTTTACACTCTTCACCTTCAAAAAGTGCAGGGGATAATAGTATCGCCACAGGAATTCTCTCTTTAAAGGCTCTATCAATTGCACTCGGAATCAAGTGAAGTGAATTTTTGTCATACACCTTTATAACAGGGACATTACACGCTTTAAAAATGTTTTCAACCGTCTCTCCCATCAGAACCTGCGGAACTATTTTCTCTTTGTAGATACCTCTGTGAGACACAAAAATTGGTAAAGGTATATTGTAAGTTTTTATAAGTGTTATAAGTGCTCCTATGATGTTTCCCACACCTGAAGATTGGATAAACATGGCGTATCTTTTCTTTCCAAGGAAAAGGCCGGCCGCTATTCCCAATCCTTCCTCTTCCCTTGTTAGTTTTATATGCTTTTCCTTATAGTTTGAATCAAATTGCTGGAGGAGGGATTTAATTCTGTCACAGGGAAGGGAAAGAGCGTAATCTATCTTCGCTCCTTTTAAAACACCTAATATAAATGACGATACTTCCATTTCCTGCCCCTTAAATGCTGTTTTTTGAATAATAGCAAACCTTTTATTGCCTGAGATAGATTAAATCATAAATATAGTTGATAAAATAGTTTAAATCTCATTAAATCTCAACAGATGGAGGTTGGATGTTTAAGAACATATTCAGAAAAAAGGAAAATGACGGATTTCTCACTCCGAAGCAGATAGTAGAAGAGCTTGATAAATACATAGTCGGGCAAAAAGAGGCTAAAAAGGCTGTAGCTGTTGCCCTTAGAAACCGCTGGAGAAGACAGAGACTTCCTGAAGATATGAGAGAAGAAGTGGCGCCCAAAAACATAATTATGATTGGTCCCACAGGAGTGGGAAAAACAGAGATAGCAAGGAGACTGGCAAAGCTTGTTAACGCTCCTTTTGTAAAGGTGGAAGCGACAAAGTTTACAGAAGTCGGTTATGTTGGTAGAGATGTTGAATCAATGATAAGAGACCTTGTTGAAATAGCGGTTAACATGGTTAAAGAGGAGAAGATAGAGGAAGTCAAGCAGAAAGCCCGGGAGATGGCTTACGATAGAATTGCTGAGTATCTTGTGCCGGAACCTTCAAAGAAAGCTCCTTCTTTTGAGAATCTTTTTGACGTTTTCCTTCCCCAGCAGCAGAAAAGAAGGGAAGAACCTGATTTTTCAGAGGTGAAAAAAGAAAAGGAAAGGTATAGAAAGCTTGTTAAAGAAGGGAAACTTGATGAAGAGGAGATAGAAATCCCTGTAACCGTTGAAACAACACCAAATATCGGTGTTATAGGTATCGGGCCTGGTATGGGAGCAGATGCTGGAAATATTCAGGATTTACTCTCTTCAATCTTTCCAAAACCGAAAAAGCTCAGAAAGATGAAGATAAAAGAAGCGATAAAGTATCTTGAGCAGGAAGAGGCACAAAAGCTGATAGATATGGATGAAGTTATAAAGGAAGCGATAAACAGGGTGGAAAACCACGGAATAGTGTTTATAGATGAGATAGACAAGGTTGCAGCAAAAGGTGGTGGTAAAGGACCGGATGTATCAAGAGAGGGAGTTCAAAGAGACCTTCTCCCTATAGTTGAAGGGTGTAAAGTGCCTACAAAATACGGTCTTATAAAAACAGACCATATTCTTTTTATAGCAGCTGGAGCGTTTCATATTGCAAAACCTTCAGACCTTCTTCCTGAGCTTCAGGGAAGATTTCCTATAAGGGTTGAACTGAAACCTCTTACAAAGGAGGACTTTATAAGAATTCTTACAGAGCCGAAGAACGCCCTTACAAAACAGTATGTTGAGCTTCTTAAAACAGAAGGCGTTGAGATTGAGTTTACGCAGGACGGAATTGAAGAGATAGCTAAAATGGCAGAGGAAGCAAATACAAAGGCGGAAAATATAGGTGCAAGAAGGCTTCACACCGTTCTTGAAAGGTTGCTTGAAGATGTTTCTTTCAACGCTCCCGATATGAAGGGAGAAAAGGTTGTTATAGACAGTAAGTATGTAAGGGAGAAACTTGGCAACATTATTGAAGATGAAGATTTAACCAGATATATTCTTTGAGGTTTTTTGTATGGGAAATGTTGAGAAAGTTGCGTATAAAGTTGGAAAATTTGGAGATTTTTATGTCTCGTTTGATGTTAAGGAGATTCTTTACCTGATATCTTTTCAGCTCTCCTTTGGATTTGTAGCTGTTTCTTCAAAAGGAGAAGGGTTTTTGTTTACAGATAAGCGTTATCTTAATAAGGCTAAAGAAGAGGTAGAAGGGTTTAAAGTTTTTGAGTGGAAAGGAATTGATGCTTTAAAAAGTTTCTTTGAAGGTAAGATATTAATCGTTGATCCTGATAGGATGAAACTTTCAATGTTCAATCAGCTTTCCGGGCAATTTCAAATTGTTCAGGTAAAAAATTTTCTAAAAGAGTTTCGTATGGTTAAATCGGAAACAGAAATTTACTGTATAGGAAGAGCGGTGGCTGTTGCCGAACAGGCTTTAAAGGATGTTCTTCACCTTCTTAAACCAGGAATTACAGAGTATCAGTTCAGGAAAGCCCTTGTAGAAAGACTATTCTATTACGGAAGTGAAGAGGCTTTTGAGACAATAGTTGCTTCTGGAAAAGGGAGTGCAATTCCCCACTGGAAAACATCCCAGAAAGAGATAAAAAACGGTGATGTTGTTATTGTTGATTTTGGAGCAGTGTTTAACGGTTATGTTTCTGATATAACAAGAACTTTTCTTGTCGGTGATGTTCCTTCAGATATGAAGGAGATTTACGATGTTGTTCTTGAAGCTCAACTTAAAGGTATAAAAACTATAAAAGCGGGAGTTTCGTGTAAAAAAGTTGATAAAATTGTCAGGGATTTTATCTCAGAAAGGGGATATGGGGAGTATTTTATTCACGGGACAGGTCACGGAATAGGAGTTGAGGTTCATGAGTATCCCGTGCTTAATCCCCGCTCTGAGGATGTTTTATCTGAAAGGGCTGTTGTAACTGTTGAACCGGGTATCTACCTGCCCGAGCTTGGCGGTGTAAGGATTGAAGATGATGTGATGGTTGTTGACAAAGGGGTTTCCCTTGTAACGCTTGAAAAGTAGCTTTATAAGGAGGATAGATGGGAAGGGTAATAGATATTTCAGGGAAAGTTGCACTTGTAACCGGAGGAACGAGAGGGATCGGAAAAGCGATAGCAGTTGCATTAAAAGAAGCCGGAGCAACCGTCTATATAACAGGTACAAATGAAGAAAAGACAAAAGCGGTTGCCAGAGAGATAGGTGTAAATGGTTTAAAAATGAATGTTTGCGACAGAGAAGAGGTAAAGGAAAAGGTAGCCTTAATCGTGGAAAAAGAAGGAAAAATAGATATTCTTGTTAATAATGCAGGAATAACAAGAGATACGCTCTTTATGAGAATGAAAGATGAAGATTGGGACAGTGTGATAGATACAAACTTAAATGGCGTTTATAACGTAACAAGGCAGGTTATTCCTGTTATGATGAAAAAACGTAGTGGTTGTGTAGTAAATATCTCATCTGTTGTAGGGTTTACAGGAAATCCCGGTCAGGTTAACTATTCAGCCACAAAATCTGCTCTTATAGGATTTACCAAATCTCTTGCAAAAGAGGTAGCCTCAAGGGGGATAAGGGTTAACACCGTTGCTCCGGGATACATAACAACAGATATGACAGAAAAGATACCTGAAAAGGTGAAGGAAGCACTTGTAAAATCCATTCCGATGAGAAGAGAGGGAGAACCTTCTGAAATTGCTGATACTGTTCTTTTCCTTGTTTCTGATATGGCATCTTACATAACAGGCACCACAATCCATGTTAATGGTGGACTTTTCTAAAAGTAGGAATATAATTTCCACTACCAACTATTTAAGGGAGGTTTAATATGGCAGAAAACATCGAAGAAAAGGTGAAAGAACTTATCGCCGATAGACTTGGAGTTGACCCTGAAGAGGTAACACCAGAAGCTTCTTTTGTAGAAGATCTTGGTGCAGATTCTCTTGACACAGTTGAGCTTGTTATGGCTCTTGAAGAAGAGTTTGGAATTGAAATTCCTGACGAAGATGCTGAAAAGATTCAGACAGTTGGTGATGCGATAGAATACATTAAAAATCACACTTAAAAGTAAATCACTTCAAAGGGAGCTTAAGCTCCCTTCCCTGCCCAATTTTCCCATTTCTTTCAATTTAAAAAAAGTTTACAATTAATTTTAAAAGTTTCATTTTTAAAATCCAACTTTTCTTGGGAGAAAAATGAGTGTTTTCATAAGAGACATCTATCAAATGCCACAGGGACAGGAGTTTGAAGATTTTTTTCTTATTGAGAGTGCCGAAATAAAAAAACACAGAACAGGAGAACCGTATTTAAGGCTTATCATCTCTGACAGAACAGGAACCCTTCCTGTTTTATGGTGGAAACCGCCAAAAGATGCTGACCTTACAATTTTTAAAAAGGGCGATGTTGTTTTTATCTCTGCTTATGTTGAAATTTTTCAGGGAAATGTTCAGCCGAAAATAAAATCCATGCGGCATGCTCAGGAAGGGGAATTTGCCGAAGATAAATTCATATCAAAAAGCCGCTTTGATATAGAAGAGCAGTTTACAAAGCTGCTTGAGATTATAGAGACTATCAAAAATCCTTATCTTAAGAAGCTTCTTGAAGTGATATTCTACGATGATGAAATATCTTCTGCCTTTACAAAAGCTCCAGGCGGAAAGTTTATCCATCACGCTTCAATAGGGGGACTTATTGAACACACTCTTGGAGTTGTGGAAATATGTGAAGTTGTTGCAAAACGTTATAAAAGTATAGACAGAGACCTTTTAATAACAGCGGCTATTTTGCACGATATAGGGAAAATTCACGAATACAGCATTAAAATTGCGATAGATAGAACAGATGAAGGGATTCTTCTTGGTCATATCTATACCGGTAGTGAGCTGATAGCTAAAAAGATAGATGAAATAGAAGGTTTTCCAAAAGAATTAAAAATGAAACTTCTCCACTGTATCCTCTCTCACCACGGAGAGTATGAATATGGTTCTCCAAAAAGACCAAAAACACTTGAAGCTGTGGCGCTCCACTTCGCAGATGCCCTTGATTCAAAAGTGAAAGGGTATGAAGAGCATATAGAGAGGGAACTTGGAGAAGAAAAGGGCTGGACCAAAAGACACTTTGCCTATGATGTTCCTATCTATTTTGACGGGGAGATAAACTATGAATAGGAAAAAACTAACCTATAAGGATGCCGGCGTTGACATTGAAGCTGGAGATACTCTGGTTGAAAAAATAAAGCCCTTTGCAAAGAGAACGTTTGATAAAAATGTTCTTGCAGGGATTGGCGGATTTGGTGCAGGATACCTTCTACCGGAAGGATACAAGAAGCCGGTTCTTGTCTCAGGCACTGATGGAGTGGGAACAAAGTTAAAGGTTGCCCAGATGTCAAGCATTCACGATACAATCGGTATAGACCTTGTAGCTATGTGTGTGAACGATATTTTAACAGTGGGAGCCAAACCCCTTTTTTTCCTTGATTACTTTGCCACCGGAAAGCTTTCTGTTGATGTTGCCGCCGATGTTGTTAAAGGAATTGCAAAAGGTTGCGAAATGGCAGGCTGTGCCCTTATAGGCGGTGAAACAGCCGAAATGCCAGATTTTTACCCAGAAGGTGAGTATGACCTTGCAGGGTTTGTTGTGGGAATAGTTGATAGAGACAGATACATCACAGGAGAAAATATAGAAGCAGGAGATAAAATTTTAGGAATAGCATCTTCAGGTATCCACAGTAACGGCTACTCTCTTGTGAGAAAGCTGTTTTTTGAAATTTTGAGCCTTGGAATTGACGATGAGCTGGAAGAACTTGGAGGAAAAGTTTCCGATATTCTTCTAACACCTACAAAAATTTATGTTAAGTCTGTTCTTGAGCTTATTTCAAATATTGAAGTTAAAGGCCTTGCCCACATAACAGGTGGAGGGATTCCCGGAAATCTTGTCAGGATTCTTCCGGAAGGGAGAAAAGCCGTTATCAGGAAAGATTCCTGGGAAATTCTACCGATATTTAGGTTTATACAGGAAAAAGGGAATGTTCCTGAGGATGAGATGTTCAGGACATTTAATATGGGTATAGGTATGTGTGCTGTGGTCTCTCCTGATAATTTTAAAGAAGCTGTTGCTGTACTTGAGCAGGCCGGAGAGAAGGTTTTTGTGATAGGGGAAATAGTTGAAGGTGAAAGAAAGGTGGAAATGCTATGAGAATAGCCGTTTTTGCTTCCGGTCGTGGAACCAACTTTGAAAAGATAGCAGACGGAATCGTTTCAGGTAAGATAAATGGAGAGATAGCTTTACTTTTTACAGACAGAAAAGAGGCTCCTGTTATAGAAAAGGCAAAAGAAAGAGGGATAGAAGTTGTTTTTCTTTCTCCCTCAAAGTTTGAAAGTAGAGAATCTTATGATAGAGAAATTTTAAACATTCTTGAAAGATATAAGATTGATCTTATCTGTCTTGCAGGTTATATGAGAATAGTAACTCCTGTTTTGATAGAACCGTTTAAACACAGAATTTTGAACATTCATCCTTCTCTTCTTCCTGCTTTTCCCGGTTTAAACGTTCAGAAAAAAGCTGTTGATTACGGCGTGAAAATTTCAGGAGCTACCGTTCATATTGTTGATACAGGTGTTGACACAGGTCCGGTTGTTGTTCAGGCTGCTGTTCCTGTTGATATTAATGATACAGATAAATCTCTTTCTGAAAAAATCTTAAGATGGGAACACCGCATCTATCCTCAGGCTGTTAAGTGGTTTGTTGATGGAAGGGTAAAAGTAGTAGGAAGGAAGGTTGTCATTGAAGGAGCGGATTATACCTCTTTGCCTGCTGTTCCTGCACTGGAGGATTTTTGATGGAGATTTGTAAGATAAACGGTATAGATGTGATTATCAATCCTGTTGATGAGCTTGACATAACTTCAGTTGTTATATTTTCTGAAAACGGCAGTATAACTGACGAAAAAGGAAAAGCCGGAACAACGTTTTTATCTTTAAGAGTTGGATTAAAAAGAAGCGAAAAGAAAACTTCAAAAGAGATAGCCTTTATAACAGAACCTTACGGTTCAACAATATCACCTGATACAGGAAAAGATTTTTCCACAATCTCTTTTCAAACAGTATCAGAAGGAGTGTCTTTATACTTTGAGATATTTTCAGAACTTATAACAGAGCCTGCATTTACAGATGAAGATTTTATGATAGAAAAGGAGACGCTTCTTGCATCTATAAGAGGAAGGCTTGAAAGTCCGTTTTCTTTTGGATATGAACATTTTCAGCTTTTAACGTATAAAGGAACACCTTACGAAAATATTCCTTACGGCACTTTAAATACTGTTGTTCCGATAACAAAAACCGATATAGAAAATAGATATAAAGAGTTTTTCAAAACCGGTAAGTTCACAGTGTCCATTTCCGGAAAGATACCTGATGGTATTGAAAAGCTTATAGAAAACCTGCCGATTTCCTGTGAAGGAAAAGTTTTTGTTAACTTCAGTGCTCCGATAGAAAATACAGAGAGTGTAAATCTTTGTAGAAAAGGCTCAACCCAAACATTTATTTTAAGGGGATACGAAGCTCCTTCTGTTAAAAACTGGGAAGACTATGTCGCTTTTAAGCTTTTAAACACAATTGTTGGAGAAGGATTTAACTCCATAATGTTTAAAGAACTGAGAGAGAAAAAGGGGCTTGCCTATTCAACAGGTTCTTTCTTCCCTTCTTCTCTTTTTACAGGAAGATTTGTCCTTTATATAGGTACCTCACCTGATAAAGAGAAAACAGCTTTAAAAGGGATGGATGAGATTATCGGCAATCTTCCTTCACTTATTACAGAGGAAAATCTTACAAGAGCAAAGAATTACATAGAAGGAACATACCTTCTTGACCATGAGACAAGGCTTAGAAAAGCCTGGTATTGTGGATGGTGGAACGTTTTAAAAGAAAATCCCGATTTTGACAGAAAATATCTTGAGAAGTTAAAAGCTGTTCCCCTTTCAAAATTGGAAGAACTATCAGAAAAATTGGCTCAAAAACCGTATCATCAGGTTATTGTCTGTGATGGATAGGGTAATAGTTGTCAGTGCATGTCTTCTTGGTGTTGGATGCAGGTATGACGGCAGGAAAAATCTGTGTAAAGAAGTGGTTGCATTGAAAGATAGCTTTTTTCTCCTTCCTGTATGTCCTGAGCAACTTGGAGGACTGCCAACTCCAAGACCTCCTGCAAAAATATACGGAGGTGATGGGTTCAGTGTGATAGAGGGAGAAGGTAGGGTTTTAACTGTAGAAAGAAAAATAGATGTTACATCTGAATTTTTGAAAGGAGCTGTTGAAAGTGTAAAATTAGCTGATATTTATAAAGAAAAAGTTGTCTGTGTAATTTTAAAAGAAAGAAGTCCTTCCTGCGGGGTAAAAACCATATATAATTTTAATTCAGATACTTTAAAACAGGGTAAAGGCGTTGCAGCCGCTTTATTTATAAGGAACGGTTATAAAGTTATAAGCTCAGAAGAGCTTGAAAAGATAAAAAAACTTAAAAGGGAGTTTAAATGAGCAGATTACCAGAACTTGTTATAGCTGATTTAAAGCCGAAATATCCTATTATTCAGGGTGGAATGGGAGCAAAGGTTTCCCTTCATAAACTTGCAGCTGCTGTTGCAAATGCCGGTGGTATGGGAGTTATCTCTGCTGTTTTACTTCAGGAAAAGGACAGAAAAAAAGAACCGAAAAAAACGTGTAAAGGTAAAGACCTTGAGTCTCTTGGAATGAAACCTTACCTTTACGCCACAGAACTCGCTGAAGAGATAAAGAAAGCAAAAGAGCTTGCTCCTGATGGTATTATAGGGGTAAATATAATGTATGCTCTTACCCATTTTTATGAGCTCTTACTTACTGCAATAGATGCTGGTGCGGATTTTATAATTCAGGGTGCAGGCTTTGGAAAAGATGTTTTTAAAATATGTAAAACGTTTGATATTCCTCTTATTGAAATTGTTTCAACTCCAAAAGGTGCTGCTCTTTCAGAAAGACTTGGGGCTTCCGCTGTAATAGTTGAAAGTGTTGAGGCCGGTGGCCATCTTGGAACAGATAAAAGCTTGTGGGAAGTTCTTCCAGATATAGTTAAAGCTGTAAAAAAGATTCCTGTAATTGCGGCTGGTGGTATATTTGACGGTAAGGATATGGCAAAGGCTTTTGAGATGGGAGCAAAAGGTGTTCAGATAGCTACAAGGTTCATTGCAACCTATGAGTGTGATGCTGACCAGAGATTCAAGGATTACATAATTCAGGCAAAACCTGAAGATTCAATTTTTATAAAGAGTCCTGTTGGAATGCCCGCTCACGCTGTGAGGAATCCTTTTACAGACAGACTTGAAAAAGAGGGTAGAATTCCTCATAGTTGTGATTACAACTGTTTGAAGACATGTGCAAAGGCAGATTCTATCTACTGCATAGCAGATGCACTTCTTGCTTCTGCAGCAGGAGATGTTGAAAATGGACTTGTCTTTTCAGGAAGTAATGTTGGACGGGTAAACAGGATGTATCATGTTAAAGAACTAATTGAAGAGCTTGTGAAAGAGTGTGAAGAGGAACTTGAAAAGAGAAACCTTAATTTCGGGGGGTAATGATGAAAAAATGGATTTTTGTAGTTATGCCTTTACTTTTTGCCGGTTGTGTGTCCAATCAGCCTTCTAACGTTAATACCACTCCTCAACAGGTAAAGGTTGATAAGTATAAAGAGCTGGAACAAAGACTTGCTGCTGTTGAAAATAGAGTTTCGCAGATTGAAGCTAAAACAGTTGAAAACGGTGCAAGGATTAAAACTCTTAATGAAAGAGTGGCAAGAATAGAGGACAGACTGGTCTCAGACGAGAAAGACATTTATGACCTTAAAAAGAAAGTTGAAAAGGCAGAAAAGGTTATAAATGAGATTACAGTATCCCTTAATGCCACTGAACAAAAAGAGGAAACGGGAACAAAAGAGCAACCCTTACCTATTGTAGAACAGCCTTCTCAGGAGGTGCAGACACCGGAAGTTGTGAATGTTTCCGATGAGGATATTTACAAAAAAGCGTTTAATGCTATGGAAACTGGAGAGCTTGATACTGCGAAGATTCTGTTTGAAACACTCGTAAAAAGATATCCTGACAGTCCACTTGCAGATAATGCTCTCTACTGGATAGGAGAAATTTTCTACTCTCACGGTGATTACGCCACAGCTCTTAACTACTTTAAGCAAGTTGTTGATAACTATTCAAAATACTATCCCTCACCTAAAGGGAACAAAGTTCCTGCAGCACTATTAAAAGAAGCTCTCTGCTATAAAGGCCTTGGTGATTATGCTCAGGCTAAAAAACTTTTAAAAACTCTTATAAGCAAATATCCTTCTACAAACGAATCAGCTATAGCCAAAGTAAAACTTATGGAGCTTGGAGATTAAAGAATGGATGAAAAACAATTAAGAGTAAAAGGCCTTGCATATAGAGGACTTGATTTATGGCTTAACCTTGAACTTTCAAAGTTCAGACCAGACAGCCAGTATGAGCAGGTAAATAGTTTTATCGCACAGAGATTTAAGACCGACAACCCTAATCCGCTTCTTAAAATTTTAGGGCTTCTTGAAATGGCTCTAATAGAAGATGCTTTAAGCGGTAAAAACTACTTCACGGAAGAGGAAAGAGAACAGGTTATTAAAGAGGTGGTAGAATCTCTTGCAAAAGATTTTCCTGATATTTTAAAAGAGATAGAAAAGATGGCTGATGACATAAATGGTAAAATTACTCAGTTGAAAGAACTTTCACAGAAGTACAGAGAGAATATGGAGGAAGATGAATGTCAGGGAAAATAAAGGTTGCAATAGTGGGTGTTGGTAATTGTGCAAGTTCTCTTATTCAGGGGATTTACTACTATAAAGATAAATCTCCGGAAGAGTTTTCAGGGTTGATGCACTTTGATGTTGGTGGTTATAAGCCCTGGGATATAGAGATAGTTGCTGCTTTTGATATTGACAAAAGAAAGGTAGGGAAAGATGTAGGTAAAGCAATTTTTGAAAAGCCTAACTGCACAGCTGTTTTCTGCCCGGATGTTCCTGAGATGGGTGTTGAGGTTCAGATGGGACCTGTTCTTGATGGATTTGCAGAACACATGAACGATTATCCGGAAGACCAGAGGTTTGTTGTTGCTGATAAAGAACCTGTTGATGTTACAAAGGTTTTGAAGGAATCTGGTGCAGAGGTTGTAATAAACTACCTTCCTGTTGGTTCTGAAGAAGCTACAAGGTTCTATGCTCAGTGTGCCCTTGACGCAGGATGTGCATTTGTTAACTGTATTCCTGTGTTTATAGCTTCAGACAGTGAATGGGCAAGGAAGTTTGAAGAAAAAGGGCTTCCTATAGTTGGAGATGACATAAAGTCTCAGGTAGGAGCAACTATTACTCACAGAGTGCTTGCAACTCTTATGTCTGATAGAGGCGTTGCCATAGACAGAACATATCAGCTTAACTTCGGCGGAAACACCGACTTTCTCAATATGCTGGAGAGAAAAAGGTTAAAAACCAAAAAAGTTTCCAAGACAGAAGCTGTTCGTTCCCTGATTCCTTATCCTATTGCCAATGATAACATTCACATCGGACCGAGTGATTATGTTCCGTGGCTCAAGGATAATAAAATAGCATACATAAGGCTTGAAGGAAGGCTCTTTGGTGATGTTCCTATGTATATAGAGCTTAAGCTATCTGTGGAGGATTCACCAAACAGTGCCGGTTCAGCTATTGATGCTATAAGATGTGCCAAGCTTGGTCTTGACAGGAAAATTGGTGGACCACTTTATTCAATTTCCTCTTATACAATGAAACATCCGCCAATTCAGTATCCTGATTGGAAAGCGAAAGAGCTTGTTGATGGCTTTATTAAAGGTGAAGTAGAGAGATAAAAAAATTTTTAAATCAAAGGGGGCTTTTTGGCCCCCTTAATTAAATTCTGTCTTTTATTAAAAGTTCAAGTCTCTTAAATACTTCTTCAGTTATGTATTCTTTCTTTGTTTGAATTGCTCCTACAAGGGCTGTTCTTGCGTAGGAGTTTTCAATATCTTCAGGTTTAAGTGTTTCTATAACGCGTTTTAACATTCTTTTTGCGTTTTCTATGTTTTTAGCCATTGTTGCAAGAACCTTTTCAACGTTAACTTCTTCGCCCTCTTTCCACACGTCATAGTCTGTTGCAAGAGCTACTGCAGAGTAAGGAATTTCCGCTTCTCTTGCAAGCTTTGCTTCAGGAATGTTTGTCATTCCTATAACATCAACACCCCAGCTTCTGTATATTTTTGATTCAGCTTTTGTTGAAAATTGAGGTCCTTCTATACAGATGTATGTTCCTTCTCTGTGAACAGGGATTCCTTCTTCTATACAGGCTTTATAAACTATCTCATTTAGAAGTTCACATGTTGGTTTATCAAACGGTATATGAGCTACAATGCCATTTCCGAAGAATGTGGAAGGTCTGCTTTTTGTCCTGTCAAAATACTGAGTAACAATAACAAAATCACCAGGTTTTATCTCTTCTTTCATTGAACCGACAGCACTTACTGAAATTATCGCATCAACACCGAGCATTTTAAATCCGTAAATGTTTGCTCTGTAAGGCACTTCGGATGGAAGGTATATGTGTCCTCTCCCGTGTCTTGGAAGAAAGTAAACGTCTTTTCCTGCAAGCTTACCGTGAATGTAAGCATCTGAAGGTTTTCCGAAAGGAGTTTCAAGTGTTATCTCTTCCACATCGGTTAATCCTTCAATGTTGTAAAGGCCGCTTCCTCCGATAATTCCTATCTTCATTTCAAGCCTCCTCTATTTTCTAAAGGTTATCTCTTTTACACCTTCAATTTTTACTATCGTTCCCATTCCCCATACATTGATAACTTTATCACCGTCATTATCAACGCCTTCAAGAATTTTTATTGTTATGTTTTTAACCCCGTTTCCCCCTATATCTTCTGCCTGCTGCTCAAGCATGGAGACCACTCTCATAACAGGGTCTATAGGAAGTTCACCGTTAAACCAGTTTTTTTCTTTTTGCTGAATAAACGCGTATGCGATGTTTAAAACTTCGTGATTTTGTGGAATTTCTCCAAATGAGAGTATCACTTTACACCTCCAGATTGTTGTTTGTTTAAATTCTACAAGATTCAACCAGTCTGATGTTTATATCTGTAATTTTCCTTTTATTTCTTCTACTGATGAAAACCCTTTTTTCTCAAGGTATTTTTTGATTCCGTCTGCAATTTTAACTGCAATGTCAGGGTCTATAAAATTGGCAGTTCCAACCTGAACAGAAGATGCTCCTGCTATTATAAATTCAACTGCATCTTCCCATGAGCTTATGCCACCTATCCCTATTATCGGAATGGAGACCGCCTTTGCTATCTGATAGACCATTCTTAAAGCTACAGGTTTTATCGCAGGGCCCGACAGTCCACCTATCACATTTCTTATTCTCGGTCTGAAAGAGTCTATATCTATTGCCATTCCTATCAGCGTGTTTATTGCAGATATTCCGTCAGCTCCGGCAGATTCAACCGCTTTTGCTATCTTTACGATATCGGTAACATTTGGAGATAGCTTTATGATTACAGGTTTGTCGGTGGCTTTTTTTACGATTTCTGTTATCCTTGCCGCTTCATCAGGGTCTGTTCCAAATGCAAGTCCACCTTTTTTCACATTTGGACAGGATATGTTAACTTCAATTAAATGAACACCCTCCACTCCTTTTAGTGCTTTTGCCACAGCTTCATACTCTTCATAGGTGGTTCCGTATATGTTGGCAACAATTTTCACTTTGTAATTTTTAAGTTGTGGAACTATTTTTTCCACAAAATAATCCACTCCCGGATTTTGCAAACCTATCGCATTTAACATTCCTGACGGTGTTTCCCAGATTCTCGGCGGAGGGTTTCCCTCTCTTGGAGTTGCCGAAAGTCCTTTTACGCAGATGGCTCCTATTTTATTAAGGTCTGTTAAGTTTTCATATTCAAGTCCGAATCCAAACGTTCCAGATGCGGTCCAGACAGGAGTTTCAAATTTTATCCCGAATAGGTTTACACTTATATCTGCCATTATCTCACCTTCCTTAAAAAGGCTATCGTTTCTATGTGATAAGTTTGAGGGAACATATCTATAAGCTTTGATTTTTCCATATGGATACCGTGCTGATAGAAAAGGGCTATGTCTCTTGCTAATGTAGCAGGGTTGCAGGAAACATAAATAATTCTTTTTAGTCTTGGAAGAGAAGATATTTCCCTTATGATACGTTGACTCAACCCGCTTCTTGGCGGGTCTATGACAACCAGGTCGGGGCTGTTTTCCTTTATTATTTCTATGCCCTCTTCTGTTTCTCTGCAGAAAAAAGAGATGTTTCTAAGTCCGTTAATATCTTTGTTATAAAGAGCATCGCTTATGGCTGAAAAGCTTGCCTCTATTCCAAAAGCTTTGTGCACATATCTTCCAACAGGTATTGTTAATGTTCCAACACCGCAGTAAAGGTCTGCTGCAAGAAGATACTGATATTCCATCGCTCCTTGTGAAACTTTCTTTATGAGATTTTCAACCTGAAATCTGTTTACTTGAAAGAATGAGTCTGCACTTACTCTGAATTTGAATTTATCAATCTTTTCGTAGGTAAAGTCTTTCCCGAAAAACTTTATCCTTTCCGGATATCCTGATTCTCCCGATTTGTATATTCCAAAACCTACAAGGTTGACATTAAGCATATCCTTTATATCATCAAGAGTAAGGTCAATCTTTTTAAACTTTCCGTGATAAACAATTTTAAGGATTACTTCATCTTTATTTGATGAGTATATGTGAAACTCGTTAGGTTCTGTTGGAAGAAGAGAAGCCAATTTTTTTAAGCCTTTTATGGCCTGAGAAAGGTTTTCTTTTAAAATATCACATCTATCTATATCAACAACTTCGTGAGTCCCTTTGGCGAAGAATCCGACTTTGCCGTTTTTTACTTTAAACTGAGCTCTATTTCTGTAGTGCCACGGATTTGGTGAGGGGATTACTTCGTCAATATTAGGCTTTTTTATTCTTCCAATTTTCTGAAGGTTTTCTTCAAGAATAGCCCTTTTAGCTTCTACCTGAGCTTCATAATCAAGATGCTGCCAATCACAGCCTCCACATTTTCCAAAATAGGGACATCTTGGTTCTATCCGATTTTTTCCTTTCTTTACAATTTTCTTTATTCGTCCCTCACTATATCCGCTCTTTTTTAAAGTTTCCTCTATTTCAACAACATCTCCGGGAGCAGTAAAAGGAACAAAAAATGTCCTTCCCTGAAATCTTCCAAGACCTTTTCCACCGTAAACAAGTTTTTCTATTTCAAGTTGCAATAAAACCTCCTGATAAAGCTTGATGGGTAAAATTTTACCATCTTAAAAAACAAAAGGGGCGCCTGAGCGCCCCTTTCATAATTTCCAACTATTTTTAAAATTACTTTTCTTCCTTTCCTTTGTTCCCCTTTTCTTCTGGCTCTTTTACGATAATTTTAACCTCTTTTCTTGCAGAGTCAGCTTTTGGAAGTCTTATTTCAAGAATGCCCCTGTCATAGGTTGCTTCTATTCCCTCTTCTTTTACCTCTACTGGAAGAGGTATAATTCTTTGAAACTCTCCATAAAATGTTTCACTGAAGAACACATTATCTTTTTCTTCCTTCTGCTCCTGCTTTTTGACACCACGGATTATAAGGTGGTTTCCTCTGACTCTTACATCTATACTGTCCTTGTCTATTCCAGGCATTTCCGCTCTTACAACAAGCTCATCAGGTGTTTCATACATCTCTATCTTTGGTTCAAATCCCATTTCAAATCCGGGAATTTCTCCAAATCCTCTTGTAAGTTCAGCAAGCATTCTTTCCATCTCTTTTGAGATTCTGAAGAAATCTTCAAATGGATCGTATCCGCCTCTTCTTCCAAAAAATCCTCCAAACATCACTCCCTCCCTTAAAAAGATGTTTTAGATTTCATTAAGTTCAGTTTTAAATATAGACGGAAGGTGTTTAATCGTCAAGGATATAAAAGGGAAAAGGGGAACCATTTCACCTAATGTTTTAATCTCTTCTTTCACCAAAAAGGTTTAGAAGTGCAAGAAAGAGATTTATAAGGTCAAGATAAAGAGCAAGTGCACCGAAAAACGCATTGCCATCTGTGTATGCCATCTCTTCAAGCCTTTGAATGTCGTAAGCTGTAAGGCCTAAAAACACTATAACCGTAATTACACTTATAACGATCCCAAATCCTGCAGATTTGATAAGAAATACGTTAAGAAGGGATGCAATTACGACTCCTATCAGACCGACAAAGAGATAGGTGCCAAATTTTCTGAAATCCACTTTTTTGGTTAATGCAAGAATGGCCATTATTCCAAAGAGAAATCCGGCAGAGGCAAATGCCGTTATGATTGATGCTCCGGTATAAACATAGAATATTGGGGCAAGCATTACTCCTTCAAGGGCAGAGAAAAGGTAAAAAGTTATACCTGCAAAGATCCCGTTGTTTCTTAAAACTCCTGTTAAAATAACAAGAACAAAACTTGCTATTCCAAATCCTATAAGCCCGAAAGTGCCTATTTTTGCCCAAAGACCTATAGCAAGGGTCATATAAGCTGAGATAGCTGTAAGTAGTAGTCCTAAAAACATGTTGAGAAACACTTTTGACAAAAAGGCATTAAAATCTCTTGTTTCTACCCTTTCCATCTGATAGATTCTGTTCATTATTTTCCTCCTTTCTACTGGAAATTTTCCGACTAGTAAATATATTACTTCTGAACGGTAAAGTTTTATGTAAATAAGGAATATTTACTCTTGACCTAAATAGGGGTTTTGTTATAAATTACACTTCCGCTTTAAATTCTTTTTTTTGGAGGGCTCGTAATGTATGCAGTTGTTAAAACTGGCGGGAAACAGTATGTAGTTGAACCCGGTCAGGTTTTAAAGGTTGAAAAGATAAACCTACCTGAGGGTTCAGAGGTTGAACTTGAAACTCTTATGATAAGAAATGATGATGGTTCTGTGAAACTTGGTGAAGAAGTTAAAAATGCTAAAGTTAAAGCTACTGTTGTAAGACACGGAAAAGGAAAGAAAATTATAGTTTTTAAGTACAAAGCTAAAAAGCATTACCAGAGGAAAGCTGGTCATCGCCAGCACTTTACAGAGCTTAAAATTGAAGAGATTGTAAGCTAACTGGAGGTTTATCATGGCACATAAGAAAGGTATGGGTTCTACCAAGAACGGTAGAGATTCTATTGGTAAAAGACTTGGCGTTAAAAGGCACGACGGACAGGTTGTAAAAGCCGGAAACATTCTTGTAAGGCAGAGAGGAACAAGCATCCATCCAGGTGCAAATGTTGGATTGGGTAAAGATTACACTCTTTTTGCTCTTGTTGATGGTATCGTTAAGTTTGAAAGAAGAAGAAATAAGAAAGTTGTAAGTGTATATCCTTTAGATAACTAATTCTGGGGCTTTGCCCCCTCTTTCTTTTCGTACTCTTTAATTACTTCTTTCACGCTGTTTTCTCCAAAGTATACGTTTCCGTTTTCGGTGATGAAAACAGGAGTAGAGGTTAAACCTCTTGCTTTAAGTTTGTCCATTGTGCTCCATACCTTCAATTTTCCTGAGGTGCACACTTTCCCTCTGTAGTTTCCTTCCATAAAGTTTTTTATGTTTCCGTGAGAACAGATAAACTTTATGGCTTTTTCTTCAGCCTCTTTTGAGGAGAACGGAGCAAGTATAAATTTCAGTTTTATTCCGTTTTCAAAAAACAGCTTCATCTTTTTACTGCTTTTTCTACACGCTTCACATTCAGGGTCAACTATTACATAAACATATCTTTTACCTTCTCCCGCTTCAAAACTTACCGATTTTTCAAGAAAATTCATAAACTCTTTATCAATTTTTCTATCCGGTAGCTTGAATATCAGACCCTGAATAAGGTAACGTGCTTTTTCATCTATAAAAAAGTTTCCTTCCTGTGTGATAACCCTGCAGAATCCATCAATACCAATAGGATAGACAGCTTTTACCTTTATGGGTTTCCTAAATGTTAGTAAAAGCTGTTTTTCAACATCGCCGATCTTAGGGCACCCTTTCCCGTATGCAGATACTGTTACCGCTGTGAAGAATAGAATAACCTTCAATATTAGTTTCATAATAAAAAATTTTACCATACGAACTTTCATCTTTTTAGTGAGGAGAGTTTTAGTCAGTAGAGTTGATATTAATCGTATAATTCATATATTACAGATAACCAAGTTTTTCAGGAGGATTGTATGGAGTTTTCTTCAATCGTTAAGAATATGGAGTTTTACAGAAACATTTGTGGGAAAAGGGAGATAAAAAGGGAAGATGTGGATTTTGAAGAGATTGCAAAGAATGCCTATGAAGGTTATAAAAAGGTAGGGTGTGAATTTGGTGTCATAACGTCTGTTTCAGCTGCTCTTGGAATTGATATTGATTTTGAGAAAGTTATGGAAATTAAAAAGGAACTGCCTTTTAAATGGGGGGCTGTTTGCGGAGCTGTTACAGGTGCGTTTGTGCTGTTCTCTCTTCTTCTTGAAGAATCGGATTTTGAAGAAGCTGCAAAAAAGATAATAAAATTTCACAACGAAACTCCGCTACCACATTATGGAGGTAATGGAACTGCTGTTCCAAAGGCAAGTGCCGATTCAATACTTTGCAGGGATTCAATTTTAAACTGGACCCGTAAAACAGGAATACCTGTGAGAAGTCCTTTAAGAAGTGAAAGATGTGGAAGAGTTACTGCAGACATAGCTGTTGAGACTTTGAATATTATTTTTGAAAAACTGCCAGTTTCTATTTCTTTATGATTTTAACGCTGTTTTTGTGGAAATAGTTTCCTTCGGTTATAAATTAACCTAAACGTGTTTTGAAACTGGAGGAATTATGGAAGAGAAACTTAAAAGAGAGGAACTGGCAGAACTGATGGCAACAGTTCTTGAGATGGAAGGTTTTGAGGTTTATGATGTTGAAACAGATGAAGAGTATAAACCTGATTTTCTTGCTGTTTATAAGGATGAAGAGGTTGAGTATCAGATAGCCGTTCAGGTAGAAGATTGTGAATCATTGAATTCCTCTTTAGCAGAAGAGAGAGCCAAAGCTATAGCTGAACACTGCCGTCAATCAGGTGAAGGATTCTTCATTTCTGTTCCTCTTGAGTGCGAAAAAGAAGCTCAGGATAAGCTAAAAGAGTGGGAAATAGAAGATGTAGCTGAACTTGTCCCTATAGGTCTTGAGTTTGAGGAAGAAGAGGAGGAGTAAAGAGTAGTAAATTTGCTGCTCCTCACATCAATATTTAAGAGGCAGAGGTGGAAATTAGATTTAAAACTTTCTCCAATTATTTAAAAGAGATATTCAAGGAGAGGGTTTTTAGGGTTACAGTTGACGCCGGATTCACCTGCCCAAACAGAGACGGAACAAAAGGAATTCAGGGGTGTATCTACTGTTATTCTGGTTCTGAATACAATCCTGAAAAGCGGCAAAAGGGTATAAGGGAGCAGATAGAGGAAGGGATAGAAAGAGCCAGAAAAAGGTATAAAGCTGATAAGTTTCTCGTCTATTTTCAGGCTTATACCAACACATACGCTCCGATTGAAAAGCTGAAAAAAATCTATGATGAGATAAAGAATTTTCCCGAAGTGGTGGGAATTATAGTAGGAACAAGACCGGATGCTGTGTCTTATGAAGTGCTTAAGCTCATAAATAGTTATACCGAGAATTATCTTGTGTGGATAGAGTACGGTCTTGAAAGTCCTCACTTTAAGTCGCTTCAATGGATGAATCGGGGTCACGGATTTTCAGATTTTCTAAATGCTTTTAATCTTACAAGAAAGTTTCCTTCAATAAACATTTGTGTTCACATAATTTTAGGGCTTCCTGTTGAAACAAGGGAAGAGATGCTTGAAACAGCAGACATCCTCGCAGCTTTAAAGATTGATGGAGTGAAAATACACCCTTTACACGTGATAAAAGGGACCCCTTTAGAAAAGCTTTATCTTAACTATCCTTTTTCTCTCATGAAAGAGGAAGAGTATGTTGACCTTGTTGTTGACTTTATAGAGAGGCTACATCCTGATACTGTAGTTCAGCGTATTACCGGAGAAGCTCCTTCAGAACTTTTAATTGCTCCTTCATGGTGCAGTCAAAATTCAAAAAATAGATTGATAAACAGAATAAGAGAGAGATTTATTGAAAGAGATACATATCAGGGGAAAAATTGCAAATTCTGCTAAAATCTTGAAACAGTTTTTCTGGTAAACAGTTTTAGGAGGTTTACATGCTTACAGAAGAGGAAATAAAAGAGATATTCCTGAAAACAGATGCGTTCCTAGAAGGTCATTTCCTTCTTTCAAGCGGTCTTCACAGTCCTTACTATCTTCAGTGTGCTAAAGTTTTGCAATATCCAGAATTTGCCGAGATTTTATGCAGGGAGATAGGTGATAAGGTAAAGGAGCTTGATGTTGAGATAGATTTTGTAATAGCCCCGGCAATAGGTGGAATTATCGTTTCCTATGAAACAGCAAGGCACCTTGGGGTAAGGGGAATATTTGCCGAGCGAAAAGATGGTGTTAACCTTATCTTAAGGAGAGGATTTGAAATAAAACCTGGAGAAAAAGCACTTGTAGTTGAAGATGTTGTTACAACAGGAAAATCAACAAAAGAAACAATGGAAGTGGTAAAATCCTGCGGTGGAGAAGTTGTCGCAGTGGCAAGTCTTGTTGATAGAAGCGGGGGAAGTGTGGATTTTGGGGTTCCCTTTGTAACTTTGTGGAGCCTTGAAGTTCCTGCATATAAGCCTGAAAGTTGCCCTATATGTAGAGAAGGAAAGATACCCCTTGAAAAACCTGGAAGCAGAAAAATAGTTTAGGAAGGGGCTTATGAAGATATTTAAACCGTTTGAAGTTATAAAAAATGAACTCTACGCCTGTGAAGAGTTTGCTGAGAATCTTTTAAGGTCTGATGTTAAATCTGTTCTTGAAGCGGGCGGTTATATTTTTAATAGCGGTGGAAAAAGGGTAAGACCTGGATTAACCATACTTTCTGGGAAACTTTTCAATCCTGACGATAAAAAGTTAATTCCTGTAGCCATTGCGATGGAGTATATTCACACGGCTACTCTACTTCACGATGATATTGTTGACGGAGCTTCTTTAAGGCGCGGAAAGCCTTCTGCAAATGCAGTTTTTGGCAATGATGTGGCTGTTCTTGTAGGTGATTATATGTTTGCTCAGGGAGTTTCAACATTTGCCACATACGGAGGTGTTGAGGTTCTTCAAAGAGCCCTTGATGCTATAAGGGATATGTCAGAAGGTGAACTTAAACAGCTTGAGATGATAGGTAATGTGGATTTAACAGAAGAAGATTACTTTGACATTATCTATCGTAAAACTGCATCTCTCCTTTCAACCTGTTGTGAAGCTGGAGCTATTATCGGTGGTGCTGACAGGAAGCAAAAGCTTTCCATGAGGGACTTTGGAAAATTTATAGGGTATGCGTTTCAACTTGTTGATGATGCTTTTGATTATATTTCAGATGAAGAAACTATAGGAAAACCTGCTGGAAACGATATTCGGGAAGGAAAAATAACATATCCTTTTATAGCTGTTCGTGATACTTTAAGAGAAGAGGAGAAAAATAGGGTTGAAGAAATTTTCAACTCTCAAAATCCATCAAAAAGTGATATAAATTATATAAGGGAAATCGTTATAGAGCGGGGTGGGGTTGATAAAACGTTATCTCTTGCAAGGGAGTATGTTGGGAAAGCCAAGGCTTTGCTTGATGATATAGATGATTCTATTTATAAAAATTCCCTTAAAGAGATAGCAGATTTTATAGTTGCCAGAACATACTAATAGTTACTATCTTAATTAGGAAGGTGCTCTCCCATCTCCACACCTCCTGGAGATTTCCAGAAGAGGTTGGGAGGGGCCTTTCCTTTCTATTGTGAAATTTATTTGATTTCAGCAGGAAATATTTGAGAGGGAAATTATGGTCTTTACAGACAGAAAAGAAGCAGGAAAGCTTCTTGCAGAAGCCATTATAAATAAATATGATGGAACTCTTGTTTCACCGGTTGTTGTTGCTATCCCGCGAGGGGGAGTTGTTGTGGCAGAACCTGTGGCTGAAGCTTTAAATGCACCTTTAACCCTTATCTTCCCGCGAAAAATAGGAGCTCCTTTCAATGAAGAGTATGCGATAGGTGCTGTAACAGAAAGCGGCTTTGTTCTCTTGAATCCTGATATTACAGATGATGTAGCGGCGCGGCTTGGAATCACCAGAGAATATATTGAGAAAAAAGCCTTTGAAGAGATGGAGGAGATAAAAAGGAGAAAGGAAAAATTCAGGGTAAGTGATATTAATATGAAGGATAGAGATGTGATTCTTGTTGATGACGGAATAGCCACAGGGCTTACAGTTAAAGCAGCTATTATGGAACTAAAAAACAAAAAACCGAGAAGGATTATACTGGCAATTCCTGTCATGCCGGCTGAAAAGGTTGACGAGTTCAGGTCTATTGTTGATGATCTTATAGTTTTATATCCTGCTCCGTTTTTCAGGGCTGTGGGGCAGTTTTACAGTCAGTTTCCACAAACAGATGATAGTGAAGTTATAGAAATTCTTGAGAAGTTTAAAGGAAAATGATGGAAACTCTCTTTTCAAAAGGAAAACGTCCACTTCCTTACAGACTTCAGCCTGAAACACTTGATGAGTTCATAGGTCAGTCCCACATTCTCGGTAAAGGTAAACCTTTAAGAAATTTGATAGAGAAAGACGCTGTTAAGTCTTCAGTATTCTGGGGGGAACCGGGAACGGGAAAAACAACTCTTGCAAGACTTATTGCAAAACTGTCCAGGGCAGAGTTTATAGAAATTAACGCTGTAACTTCAAACATAAAAGAGATAAAAGAAGCTCTAAAAAGAGGAAAAGCAAACTTTGAATTAGGAAAGAAAACTATACTTTTTATTGATGAGATTCACCGTTTCAATAAAATTCAGCAGGATGCCCTATTGCCAGACATTGAAGCTGGAAACGTTATTCTGGTAGGGGCATCAACGGAAAATCCCTACTTTTCCCTTGTTCCGGCTCTTCGCTCTCGTGTAAAGCTTTATAAGTTTAATCCTCTGTCTGTTAAAGAGATAAAAAAGCTTCTCAGATGGGCTTTGACAGATAGAAGAGGGTTAAGAGATAAAAAACTTAAAATTTCCGAAGAAAATCTTGAGCTTATTGCACGGCTGAGCGGTGGAGATGGAAGGAAAGCTCTTAATTTTCTTGAGGAGATAGCATCCCTTGTGCCGGTTGGAGCAGAAATTACCAGGGAGATAATTGAAGAGGTAGCATACGGAGAAACTACCGGATACGGCAAAGGGGATTACCATTACGATATTATTTCCGCTTTTATAAAATCTGTCAGGGGTAGTGATGTTGATGCTGCCCTTTACTATCTTGCAAGGATGTTAAAGGGCGGTGAAGACCCTATGTTTATAGCAAGAAGGCTTGTTATCCTGGCATCGGAAGATATAGGAAATGCCAATCCAGAAGCCCTTCTCATTTCAAACGCCGCAATGAACATAGTTTCAAAGATAGGAATGCCAGAGGCTGCATTAACACTTGCACAGGCTACAATTTACCTTGCCATGAGTCCAAAATCCAACGCTGTTTACCGTTCTATTGGTAAGGCTCTTGAAGCGGTTGAGTCAGGGGATATTCTGCCAGTTCCTTTACATTTGAAGGATTCCCATTATGAGGGAGCAAAGAAGCTTAATCACGGGAAAGGATATCTTTATCCTCATAATTTTCCTCGCCATTACGTGAAGCAGAAATATCTGTCTGAAGACAGGAAATTTTACACTGATGACGGGATAGGTTTTGAAAAACAGCTTAAAATTTGGCTAAAGGAGATGATGGAAGATGAGAATAACGGGTAAAACTGAAGTTTATGGAATATTTGGCTTTCCTGTTAAACACTCTCTTTCACCGTTAATGCAAACTGCAGCGTTTAGGGCACTTGGCATAGATGCTGTTTATGTACCTTTTGAAGTTTCTCCGGAAAATCTTGATAAAGCGGTAGAAGGCTTGAAGGCTATGAACATTAAGGGAGTAAATGTTACAGTTCCGCTTAAAGAGAGAATTATTCCCTATCTTGATAGTATAGATAAGACTGCTGAGTTTATGGGAGCGGCTAATACGGTAAAGAACATTGATGGAAAACTTTACGGTTACAATACTGACGGAGATGGATTTGTTGATTCTCTTATAGAAGAAGGTATTGAAGTTAGAGACAGAAAAGTTCTTATTATCGGGGCAGGTGGTTCAGCGAAGGCTATCGCTTATGCCCTTTTAAAAAGTGGAGTTAACAGGATTGTAATAGCGAACAGAACAATTGAAAAAGCAGAGAGTCTCGCTGATAAGTTAAAAGGAATTGGTGATGTAAATACAGTTTCTCTTTTAAACATAAATTCTGTTATTGATAAGTTTGACATTCTAATAAATACAACATCTGTTGGAATGGAAGAAGATGACCCATTCCTATTTGATTACAACCATATAAAATCTTATATGGTTGTGGTTGACATTATTTACAAACCTTTTGAAACAAAACTTTTAAAAGTGGCAAAATCAAAAGGTGCAAAAACCATAAACGGTCTTGGAATGCTTATTCATCAGGGAGCAAGGGCTTTTAAAATCTGGACCGGTAAAGAAGCTCCTGTTGAAGTGATGAGAAAAGTGCTTTTAGAAGGATTGAAATGATAGAAATGCTTAAAAGCTTTGTTTCTACCCCTTTGATGGAGCAGTTTCAGGTTTACTTTATGTCTGTACTTTTTGGTGGTTTGATAGGAATAGAGAGAGAATATAAAAAGCAGAGAGAAGGAACTCCGGCTTTCGGGGGAATAAGAACTTTTATTCTGCTTTCTCTTATAGGAACTGTTTCTGCTGATATTTCAAGTAGAGGTTATTCTTTTCTGCTTCCTGTATCTTTTCTTACGGTAGCTTCATTTATTCTCTGGGCTCAAAAACATGAACAGGAATCGGGATTAACGTCGGAGTTTGCCGCCCTTTTAACCTATCTTGTAGGTATTCTTTCTTTTTTTAGAGAATTTCAGCTTTCAGCGGTTATCTCAATAGCTGTGTTTTCTGTTTTAACCTTTAAAAAGCAGATGCATGATTTTGTTAAACATATAACCCTTGAAGATTTTGTTGCGTTTTTAAAGTTTGCCGTTGTTTCTATTATCATCTATCCACTTTTTCCTGATAAACCCTTATTTGGAGTTAATCTTAAAGATGTTTGGGCTATGGTAGTTGTTATATCTTCTATAGATTTTGTTGGGTATATACTTACAAAGTTTGTGGGAAGCAAAAAAGGTTCTGTTATTACAGGCTTAATAGGAGGTCTTGTTTCAAGTACAGCTGTTGCTGTAACTCTTTCCAAATATGCTAAAAGAACTCCTTTATTTATTAAAGAGTATGCTGCAGGTATTGTGGGAGCTTCTGCAATAATGTTTTTAAGAATACTTATTCTTATCTTTATAGTAAGCCCTGTGCTTTTAAAGTATTTTATTCTTCCATGTCTGATGGCTACCACTTTGGGGTTTGTCTTTGTGTTTAAAAATGCGAAACTCAAAACGAAGCAGGGAGAGAAAATAGAAGTTCATAATCCTTATGAGCTTTCAAATGCCCTGAAATTTGGATTTCTTTTTGGAGTTATCCTTTTTATTACGAAATTTGCTGTTAAATACGCTGGAGCATGGGGTCTTTTTGCGGTTTCTGCTATTTCTGGTCTTTCAGATGTGGATGCCATAACTTTATCCCTTGCAAAACTTTCTGCTTCAAACGAAATAGGGGTTTTTGTAGCGGTAATTGGTATATTTTTAGCTGCTACGGTAAATACACTGTTTAAATGGTTTTTAACCCTGTTTGCAGGTGATAGATCTGTTTTTAAAGAAACCTCAACAGGGTTTATTCTGCTAATTTTAGGGGAGTTAACAGGAATAGTTTTAATTCTTTTTGGATTTCTACATGAAGGCATGAAAATTTAGACCATTAACCCACCTGAACTTGAAGATACTTTTACAGGTTTGTTTTCTTCATCTACAAGAACCACTGTTGGTTCAAAGTTTTCTATTTCATTCTCTTCAAGCTCACAGTAAGAGACTATTATCACTTTATCACCTACCTGGGCTTTTCTTGCAGCAGCACCGTTTAGACAAATTACTCCACTTCCTGGCTCTCCTGGAATTACGTAGGTTGAAAATCTTTCACCGTTTGTAATGTTGTATATATCAACCTTCTCATACGGAAGAATATCAGCTATTTTCATAAGAGATTCATCTATTGTTATGCTGCCTTCATAGTGAAGGTCTGCCTGCGTTACCGTGGCTCTGTGTATTTTTGATTTAAACATGAATCTTCTCATCAGTTTCTCCTGATATGCTTTAAAGTTCTGACGAGAATAAATATATGTAAATTCAGTGTAAATTTGCAAATGGAGGAGGAAGATCCTCCTCCAAATTTTATTTCATCTCTTCAGCTACTTTTTTTACGATTTGGGCTATGTAGTATCCAGCTAAAAGTTCAAGTCCCCACACAAGAAGGGTTGGTATCGCAGCTCCAAATGTTAAAGCTTTTACAACAAGAGCTATCGGTGCTGCCACTATTATGTTCATTTCAAAAATCAGGGTAAGTGTCAGCAGAAGGAAAAATCCCATGTAATAGGTGTATTTGAACGGTTCAAGGGAGTTGTACCAGATGGTAAGAAGAGAAGCGATGCTTAGCTCTTTTATTTTCTCAACAGGTTCTTTCACTTTGTTTATAAGGTTCTCTTTACTGATTTCCTCTCCTTTGAGGAATTGTGAGGCCATATTTGCAACACTACCGTAGCCGAATATCAGTCTGTTTGCAAACAACCAGAATCCTATAAGTCCTATTGTGAATGCGGCAGTTTCAGGGTTTGATGCTGCAATCATTATCAGCGCGGCAAATCCAAATGCAGCAGCGGCAACGGCTATTCCGAAAAGTATCATGAATAACCACCATAAAATCCTTTCTTTATTCATTATTTACCTTCCTCCTTTTTTAATTTTTGTGAGAAGTTTGGTTTTGGTGTCTTTTCTCCCATCGTGAATGGATGAATTATTGTGTAAAGGTCTCTGGTAACAGGTGTTACGTAGGTAAATGTTGCAAGAACAGCATCTCCAATTTCAAGTTTTTCGGTGCCGGGTTTAAGCTTTAAAACAACTTTTGTTACAGCACCTGGTGCAAGAACTACTTTTACAGGAATGTTTGATAGAACATATCCTTTTTCTTTAGAGTTTTTGCCGGGTGTGAAGATGAAAGATTCCTCCACAATTGTAAGGGGCATCCCTCCCGGGTTTAGCATCTCATAGGTTAGTTCATGTTTTTCCTTGTTGTAGGTTACATTTGTAACTATAGGGGATGCCGGGATGGAAGCTACTACCTTGGCAACACTAACTCCTGTGAAAAATGTTCCTATACTCCATCCAAGGATAAGCCCTATGGTGGTTAGTAGTGCTAATAGAGTCGCTGGCTTTCTCATTTCCTCCTCCTTTGTGTTATGTTTTCTAACGTGATCTAATTTAATAATCTAAAATATCGTTGTCAATGTAATTTTTATTAATATTTTAGTTGACTTCAAACAATATTTGATATATCTTACAATATGGAATAATAAAAATGATAAAAATTTCAGAATCCGGAGGTGGATATGGTAATCAGAAAAGAACATGCTCTTGCCCTTATGAGATTGAAAGAGATGGAAGAAGGCAAGTTTTATACTGTGCCTGAAGGTGAAGAAGCTCCTTTTATAGAGCTTGAAATGGCAAATCTTGCAAGGATGGGTAATCCTTTTGAGTATGTTTTAACCTATTGGGGAGAAGTCCTTGTAAATACTCTTTCTGAAATGGTAGAAAAAGGTCTAATAGCTCATCCTGAAAAGTGGGATGATGAGTTTAGATGGATCGGAACAGAAGTTATTGCAATGATAGATGCTTCTATAAAAAATGGAGATATCTGTGGTGGTCTCATAGAAAAGGAACTTTCAAAAAGAGGATTTGTTGAAGAGAAGAAGATTGAGAAAAAGGGAACTTTTAAAGTTGTAAATGATTTCGGAAAAGCTATTATGGACATATTTAACAATGCAACTCCACGCCTTATAGTGAGTAGGGAATTGAAGGAATTTATTAAAAACGCTCCAACCGGTCCGGCGGAAAGTTCCTTTATAAAAGGAGAAAGTAGATTCCCTCTTATTCTTGAATCTATGAGATTGATAGCTTTTTCTGTACCGACTTCTGATGTTTATACATTCACGGCATTGGGAGAGAAGGTTAAACAGGCGTGTGAGCTTATACCCCCTGTAAGGGATGTGATTATTTCTGAGGACATTATGGATACGCTGGCAGAGTGTTTTGATGAGGGTATAGACGCTGTTGATGAAGAAGGAAAAGAGCTTCTCTGGGAACTTGCACTTGTTGATGATAAAGGAGAGCTTTTACCTGCGGGAGAAGCTTTGCTTGAAGTTTATAGAGTGTGGAGGGATAGAGAGTCTCTTCCTGTGAAAACGGTGGATGTGGAAGCAATAGATGCAGAGCTTTTAAAAGGAATAGAGGAAGTGTGGGAGAAAAATAAGGAGAATCCGGAAGTTGTTCCAACTGTGGAAGAGCTCGTTCACTATCTTTTCTATAAGCCTTTAAAAGAGTACAAACATGTACTTGAACATTACGGTAGAAGGCTGTATCAGGATTTAGGTTATCAAAAGAAAGAAGAAATTAAGAAAAAGTTTGAAGAGGTTAAAACGGCAGAAGAGCTGTTTAAAAGCTTTTATGAAAAGGGTAATCAGTGGTATGAGAAACTCTTTGATATTGTTCAGGAGAGTCTTTATACCCTGGAATCTTTCGGAATTATTAAGTCGTCAGACCACAATGGTAAAAAAGTTCACAGGTTAACAGAGTGGGGAGAAAAGATTCTTCAAGATATGAAGAGGAGAGGTTTCAGAAGAATCTCATCTACTGCTGTTAAGTCTATAACCATTAAACACAGGGTTTTTGGTGCGCCGAATGTTGATTGGTATGAAGAAGCAGTGAATGCTCAGCTTGTTGGTGGTGGAGAGCCAACAGAAGCCGGAAAGCTTTATGAAGAAGTTGCTTATAAAGCTAAAAGACTTCCTCACATTACACGATTTGAACTTCAGGTGCTTCATAAGATACCGGAAAGAGGTTACTTTATTGATAATCTTTACGAAGAGTTTGATGAAACCTGGCATGAGGAGATAGAGTTTGCGATTAATAAACTTGAAGCAAGAGGTTATATAGATATTCTTCCAAATAGAGCAATTGTTTTAACAGAGGTTGGAAGTTTGATTAAGAGAGCACTTGCAGGGACGCCTGAAGGCTTTGGTAATCCAATAACACCTCTTGGTGTCAGGGTGCTTGATGCTTTGAGGAAGGTAGGAACTCTTTATGTGAAAGAGCAGAAGATAAGAGTCCTTCCTAAAAATCTTAAAGAGGCGATTAAGCTTTCGGGACTTGATGAGGAAACCTTTGGAAAAGAACTTCTTATTTTGAAAAATGCTAAACTTGTTGGTAAAAACAGCATAAACGAAGCAGGTCTTCTTGTTCTTGAAGCTCTTGATAAACTTAACTAAACCTTATTTGGGGAGGGAAAAATGGGAAGAATCTACGGAAAGGTTGAAACACCAGAGGATATAAAAAGAATCAACTGTATCATCAGAGACGAAATGCTTGAGGTAAGCTCTGTTGAAGAGCTTACCGATTTAAAAAAACGTTCTGATTATCTTTGCACGCTGACCTATTCTCCTTTCTGGCTTAAAAAGTTTGGACCTATGATTGAAAAACTCAGGGAGGTTGCTCTTGAGGAAAACAGGGTAACTGTTCGTCTTGCAAATTACGTTTCTGCATACAACAACTGGGGAAAAAGTTACGATCCGTGGGGCAGGGATGAAAAGACAATAGAGGAGAGACTGAAAGAGATTCCACAGGAGATTATAAAAGAGATTCAGGAAACAGTAGTTGATTTAAAACTTTCTCCGGAGATTCTTGAAGAACTTCGTAGAGATTTTTGCTGCATAAGAAAAGGTATGATACTTGCTGATTCTTCCGAGCTTCTGACAAAGTTGAAAAAGCAGGCTGATATAATTGTAGCGATTACCCACCTTAAAGATTTTAGAGAAAGGTTTGAAGAAATTCTTGATAAGATTGATGAGATTGTTAAAGTGGAGGAGGAAAGAACCGTTAAGCTTGCTAACATAATTTCTGAAGTTAACGGATGGAAAGTGATTTATGAAGTCTGGGATGAGAGTGATATAAGAGAGGATGAAACGCTTGAGCAGTATGTTGAAAGGCTTCTTGAAGAGGAGGAGAAAGCTCAGAAGTACATACCAACAGAGGCAAAATATAAAGAAGGAAAGGTTCTCTGGCTTGTTTATAAACATCCAAAGAGAAACAGAGAATACGCAAAGAGAATTTATATTCCCGGAACAGCACGTAACATTAAAATGGAAGGTCCTGGAGTGTTTAAAAACAGGTTTGGCAGGGAAGTTTATGGAGTTAAAATCGTTTATGAGGCAAATATACGGCCTACAGTTATTCATATAGGAGATAGAACCATTCATCTGCCTGAGAGATGGGTTAAAAGAGAAAAAGTTGTTCCCCTTCCGGAAGGGGCTTCCAACATAAGGCTTCTTGAAGAAAGGCCACCGGTTGCTTATCCTGTTGCTTAGCTTCAGTGTGTAGTTTAGTTTTAGCCCCGACACTGTCGGGGCGTTTTTATTTTATAATGACCTATATTTTGTAGGTGCAATTTTGTCTTGTGAGGTATGAGGCTGTTTGAAAAATGGCTATGAACTTTAAGAGATCCTTCGGGCTTTGCCCTCAGGATGACTTTCTTCGTCATTCTGAGGCTGCTTTGCAGCCGAAGAATCTCAATACCTTTTAGAAACAAATGAGAATTTTCAAACACTCTCTGTGAGGTATTGGGTTATGAATTTTATAGGAGAAGCAAAAAAGATAAAAGATTTTATAGTTAACTACAGAAGAATTGTCCATCAATATCCTGAGATTTCCGGCAGGGAGTTTAGAACTTCAGAGTTTGTAGCAGAAACGCTAAAAGAGATAGGAGTTGATGAAGTTTATGAGGGTTTTGGAAGAACAATAGGTGTGGTGGGAATTATAAAGGGAAAGGGAGATAAAACTGTTGCCCTTCGTGCTGATATGGATGCTCTTCCGGTAAAGGAGGAAACGGGAAAATCTTACGCTTCTAAAGTTGAAGGGGTAATGCACGCTTGCGGTCACGATGCTCATGTGGCGATGGTTTTAGGTGCTGCTAAACTTCTTGTGAATATTAAAAATCAACTTAAAGGTAATGTAAAACTTATATTTCAGCCGTGTGAGGAGAGACAGGACTGCCGCGGTGCTAAAAGGTTGATAGATGCGGGAGTTTTAAAGAATCCGGATGTAAATGTGATTTTTGGTATTCATGTAAATCCTGAGCTTGAAACAGGTAAAGTTGCAACATGTACAGGTCCTGTTCTTGCATCTTCTGATGTGTTTTCAGTAAAAATTTTTGGAAAAGGAACCCACGCTTCAAAACCTCATAAGGGAATAGATACCGTTTTAATTGCTTCTCAGGTTGTTAATACACTTCACCATATTGTAAGCCGCAGGGTTGATCCTCTTGACCCGGTTGTTCTTACAATAGGGACGATTAAAGGTGGAGAAGCGGAAAACATAATTCCTGAAGTTGTTGAACTTAAAGGGACAGTTAGAACGTTAAATGAAAAGATAAGGAAAGAAATACCTATCTGGATTGAAGAGGCTTTAAAAGGGATTACAACTGCCTACGGTGGAAAGTATGAATTTAACTATCAGGAAGGAACTCCGCCGCTTATAAACGATGAAAAAACGGCTCTTTTTACTATTGAAGAGATTGTTAAACTGTTGGGAAGGGAGAATTTTGTGTATCTAAAAAAACCTTCTATGGGCGGAGAAGATTTTGCTGAGTATCTTAAATTTGTTCCCGGGGTTTACCTTCGTCTTGGCACTGGAAATCGTGAAAAGGGAACAACATTTCCGCTCCATAGCCCAAAGTTTGATATTGATGAAGATGCTCTTCCTGTTGGAACAGCCGTTTTATCCTATTTAGCTTTCAGGTGGCTTGAGAAAAATGGTTGAGAAGTGATTTTTCGTGATGCAGGAGAATCTTTTTAAGTTTTACTCCGGCAGAGAAGCCTCCCTTTCCGTCTCTTGCCACCACTCTGTGGCAGGGTATCACAAGAGGGAACGGGTTTCTTTTTAAAGCCTGCCCAACTGCTCTTGGATGAGTGTTGATAAGTTTTGCTACTTCTTTGTAAGTTACTGTTTTTCCCGGTGGAATATTTTTGACAATTTCCAGAACTTTTTGCTGAAAGGGTGTTAATTTAGAAATTTCTATTTCTACTCCTTCAATTTTTCCGCTTGATTCAAAACGTTTAAACCTGCCTATCAGAATTTCCGAACCTGAATCTTTACCTTTTTTAGCAGAAAGCTCCACCTTTTTTACTGTTAAATTTGAATCGTGATAAACAGTTGCGGTTATTCCAAAAGAGAAAACCACTGTTGTTACCATCTAAATCATTCCAGCTTTTCTCAGGCCAAGCTCAAGGTCTTTCTGGAAGTCAGATTCTCCCCTTCTATTTCTTAACAGATATGCGGGGTGGAATGTTGGAATTACTGTAATTCCGTTGATGTTAAACTCTTTTCCTCTTATTTTTGAGATGGCTGTTTTTTCTGGAAGATTGAGTATTGTTCTTGCAGCAAAAGCGCCAAGGCAGATGATAACTTTTGGCTTTATTATCTCTATCTGTTTTTCAAGGTAGGGGTAACATGCTTTTATTTCATCAGGATTAGGGTTACGGTTCTTTGGTGGTCTGCACTTTATGATGTTGGTTATATAAACCCTGTCCCTGTCTATTCCGAAGAGGTTTAAAAACCTTGTGAGAAGCTGGCCTGCCCTTCCAACAAAAGGTCTCCCCTGCAGGTCTTCCTGTTCTCCCGGTGCTTCTCCAACAAACATAAGATTTGCCTTCGGGTTTCCCTCTCCAAATACAACGTTTGTTCGTGTTTGGGCAAGGCGGCATTTTTTACACTTTAAAATCTCTTCTTTAAGTTTTTCAAGTAATTCTTCTGTGTTTCTGTGTAAAGGTTTTTGTTCTTCTATTTCCTCTTTATCCATCTTTATCCTTATCTCCTCATAACCTATTTCATTTAAGAAATGAATTAACTGAGCGATTTTATCCAAGAATTTCCTCCTTGATTGTTCCATCACATATCCATGAAGTGTTTCCTTCAAGATAAACTTCTTTTAGATTTTCGTCAAAATATACTGTCAACTCTTCGCCGGAGCGGGTTAATACTTTTACAGGGGAGGTGGCACCGAAAAGTTTTGAAAAAGCGATAGCTGATGCAACAGAACCTGTGCCACAGGCAAGAGTTTCTCCTTCCACACCCCGTTCATAAGTTCTTACGTAAAGCTTTCCATTTTTATACTCTGCAAAATTTACGTTTGTTCCTTCAGGTTGAAAAAGTTTGTGATATCTAATTTCCTTTCCGATAGAGTTGACATCTACGTTTTCTATATTATCCACAAAAATTACAAAATGGGGCACACCGGTATTAAGAAAAGCACCGGCTATTTCCTTGCTTTCAGTAGGGACTTTCAAATGGAGATTTATGTCGTAGGGTCTTGTAAGAAGAACTTTTACTGTTTTGCAGCTGACGGTTGCCTTTATTATCCCGGCTCCTGTTTCAAACTGCATCTTTTCTGGTGCTATACCTTTCTCATAAGCATACCTTGCTGCGCACCGTGCTCCGTTTCCGCACATGGTGGCTGTAGAACCGTCAGAGTTGAAAAACTGCCACCTGAAATTAACAGTTTCAGAGTTCTCTATTAAAATGAGGCCGTCAGCTCCCACTCCCTTTTTTCTGTTGCATACAGTTTTTACGAACACTTCTATTGGAATATTTTTCTCGCTCAGGAAATTTGAAATCCAATTTTCTCTATTATCTATTATGATGAAATCGTTACCTGTTCCTTCAAGTTTTGAAAATTCAAGCACTCTGAACAGTCTCCTTTTTTCTGTTTTTAAAGGAGACAATGAATTTCTTAAATCCGAAGTAGGAAAGAATTGAGAAAATGATTCCCAGAAAAATACCACCAACAAATGTTGGAACAATAAGGGAAATACCGGTTGAAAGAAGCTTAGAAACAGATATGGTTTTTAAAGATATCGGTGCTACCTTTATACCAATAAACTTCAGGATGGAACATCCCACGTAGTAATCAATTATTAATACTGGAACAGTAGTCCACGGATTTGTAACATGTGTTCCTATTGCGGCAGCTACTTTACTTACTCGTGCTAATGTGGCTATGGTAATGGCTATCAAGACCTGAAATCCATTTACAGGTAGAAATCCTATAAAAACGCCAAGTGCCAATCCTCTGGCTGCTTCTTCAGGTTGCTCTCTGAGTTCAAGCAGCTTTTTAATGTAAAACCTTATTGAAAATAGACTTTTAATTTTATGTTTGTACTTTCTCCAGTTCATTATGTTGTCAATTTTACCAGATTTTAGAAGTAAATGTTACAGGATGAGAAAATTCCCCCGTGGGGTGGATTAATCTCTTCATCTTTGCCAAGGATATTTTGATAAAATCCACCAGCTTCAATTCCAAAGTATTCATTCATTCCAAGCTCAAAAGACAGAAAAGGCCTTACAAAACTGAAACTTGCATCCTCTTTATCGTTAAATCCGTAGTATCCTATAAAAACACCGGTTGAAATAGAGATAACCTTGTTTCCAGCCATCCATAAAAACTCTTTCTCGTTTTTTCTGAAAAGCTTAAGGCCTAATCCTGCCCTGATTTCTGTTCCTGAACGAGAAAAACTGTGTCCGGCAGAAATATTCCAGAAAAGTTTGAAAAGTGGAACATTTTTAAAATTGAAAAACTGGTGGTATTCCAGATAACCTGTGTTAAACGAGGAACTGAAACCAATTTTTACTGAGCGATTAAAAGTTTTCTCAAAGTTCCACAGCTTTATCTCTTTTTTTATTTCTCTTCCCTTTTTTACTTTAACAGTAAAAACTCTTGTTTCGTAATCTCTATATCCTTCAACTTTGATACTGTAATCTCTTTCATGGAGGTCTTCTATGGTGACGGCGTTTCCTTTTCTCTCCCCGTTTACATAGATTGTACCTTCCCCTTTTGTTATAAATATTGTGATTTTTCCGGGAAGTTTTTCATACACTTTGTGCTTTCCTGATGAAAGATTCGTGATTGTGGTGTCAATTAAAAGAGTGCACTCTTTACACGATTTTACTTTTTCTTTTAATTTTTTCAGGTTGTTGATACTCTCTGTTACTTTTTCGTTAAACTGGTCAAAATCCATTCTGTTTTCAGAAACAAGCAGTATATATTCATTTAATTTTAGTTCTGTATCCTTTATTGCTGCTTTTGTAAGGGATATATATTTTTCATTCAGTGTTTCGTAATAAAGATTGATGGGCAATTTAACTCCTGTAAGGGCTCCAACTTTTGATATCTGGAATAGTTGTTCTTTTATCTCCTCTATCTGTTTAAAAGAGCTTGCTGTCTTTATTGATTTAACAAGGTTAAGGTATAGAGTTTTTATGCCGTTTCTGTAATCAGCTTTACTGATAAACGCTATATAATATCCATTACACCTTTTTATTGAGACACCTATAAGTGGAAGCTCTGTAAGTGTCAGAGTTTCTCCGCGGTAACTTTTAGTGTATCCGTTACGGTTTTTTGAAACCTTCTTTACCGATTTTGACTTTATAAAGGTGTAGATGTTCTTAGCAAGATTTTTTCTTGCTTCTTCCTGCGTTTTTCCAAAACTGCAGAAATAGCTCTCTCCAAGGGCTTCACAGGAGCAATTTAGAGTTTGTCCTGCGGAAGGTTTTACTGCTCCAAACAGGATGAGAAGAACAAAAATTATTTTACTTAATTTTTCCATCTACATTCCCCAGGTTGCAGACTTACGAAGGAAATTTTAGCACAGTTTTTATATTTAGGCCTTTAATCTTGCTATAATCTAAATTCCACAGTTACTTTTAGGAGGTAAATAGTGAGAAAAGCCTTTACGCTTATAGAACTTCTTGTTGTCGTTGTTATTCTTTCTCTTCTTGCTGCTATCGTTGTTCCAAAGCTTACAGGAAGAGTTGATGAAACAAAGGTAAAAACAACCAAAGTGCAGCTTAAAGAGATAAAGAGAGCACTTGAGATGTATAAGCTTGATAACGGTATGTATCCGACAACTTCTCAAGGTTTGAAAGCCCTTGTGGAGAATCCGGAAACGCCTCCTGTCCCTTCCCACTGGCGTCAATACCTTAATGCTGTTCCAAAGGACGGCTGGGGGAACGATTTTGTGTATATCTCTCCTGCTGATAAACACCCTTTTGAGTTAAAGTCAAAGGGTCCTGATGGAGAACTTGGGACGGAGGACGATATATCTGTATGGGACCGGTAGAAAAGGGGTTTACTCTTCTTGAGGTTGTTGTTGCGGTGGCTGTTCTTGCGGTGGGGGCTTCTGTCCTTCTTTATGTTGCATCAAACAGCACTAACAGGGTTTATCAATCTGAAAGCAGAATCAGTGCTTTACAGCTTATAAAGAGAAAGGTATACGATATAGATGCTAACGGAACTTTGAATGGTTTTACTATTGAAGAGAAGGATAAAACCTTTGATTTAGGAGTGAAGGAAAGGAAGTTTATTGTGAAGGATAAAAATGGAAAAGAGGTTTTAACGTTTTACTATTATGAAAAGTAGAAAAGGTGTTACTCTTCTTGAGCTTCTTATAGTTGTTACGCTGTTTGCCGTTATATTCTCTGCGGTGGAGTTTCTCTTTTCTGGAACAATTTTCTCTTCTGCATCCCTTTCTTCAAGGGTGAATAAAGATACTGAAGCTATATCTTTTTACTCTCAGCTTTCAGCCCAGCTTTTCTCCTCTTTTAATCCCCGCAGGGAGAATTTTCTTCTTGACAGCGACACTCTTTCCTTTTACACTCTTTCTCCCCTTTTCTATCCTTGCGGAGTGAGAGCAGAATACAGGTTTAAAAAGGATAACGGCACAGTAGAAGTTGTTTATGAAGAGTTTCCATACCCTGACGGAAGACTTGGGGAAGAGGGAAAAAGAAAGGTTGTAATTGGCAGGTTTTCTGATGTTAAGTTTTATGTGTATGTAAACGGTGAGTGGAAAGATGCTTACAGGGGAAGCTTTCAAGGTATAGGAAAAGTAGAGATTGACGGGAGAGAATACATTATAACCGGAAAGGTGAAATGATTCTTATAGTTGTTCTTATGGTTCTTGCATCCTTAACGGTTGCAGTTACAGAGACAGCCGATGATTCCTATTTTTTGCAAAGATATACTGATATTCTTTTACAGAAGGAGCAGATAATGGCTTTTGCTGATGGAATTTCAGCAGGTGTTATAACACTTTTTTCTTATGATGACAGCAATGTGGATTACTACGGTGAATACTGGACCTATCCTGTTCCTTTTTCCCTTCATGGGATAGGTCTTAACGTTGAGATAGAGGATGAAGAGAGATACTTGAATCCTAATATTCTTGTTGAAAACGGCAAAGTTAACGAGAAAGCGAGAGAGATTTTTAACAGACTTTTTGAGATAACAGGCATAGGTTCTGAAATGACGGAAAAGCTTATTGAGTGGATTGCTCCTTCTGATGTTGATGATGGTTTAAAGCACGCTCCTTTTGATACTACAGAGGAGATAAAACTTATAGAAGGAGTTACTCCCGAGATTTATAACGGAAGGATTGAAGATGGGGAGTTTAAGCCGGGTCTTCGTTCTCTTCTTTCTGTCTGGAGCAGCGGTAAAGTTAACATAAACACAGCATCAAAGTGGATTCTTATGGCTCTTGATAGTGAAATAGATGAAAACCTTGCAGCTAAAATAATATCCTATCGTGAGAAGAAACCGTTTAAAAAGGTTGATGATCTTATTAACGTTGATGGTGTAACATCTGATATTATCTATAGGATAAAACCGTTTGCAGATGTGAGAAGCAGTCATTTTCTTGCAAGGGCACAGATAGATATTGGTGATACCAGTTATACAGTTGAAATTCTTTTTGTTAGAAGTGGTGGAACGCTTAAAGAGGTCTGGAGAAGGATAAGGTGATAGTTAAAGTTGTTCTTGGACAAAGTGAAGCTGTTTTTGAGGTGAACCCTTTAAAAGGTAAAGTGTTTGTTTGTGATAAAAAAAAGTATGACAGGCTTTTTGCACTTTTGCCTGTTGAAAAAACTTCTTTCAGGATAAACGATTTTCCGTTCCGTGACAGGAGAAAGATAAGAAAGATTATTGAGGGAGAGATAAAACACAATCCTTTATTTCAGGGAAAAGAGGTTTTAAGCCGCTCCATCTTCTTTGATACACCTGAAGGTGTGAGAGTGTTTACTGTGATAACTTTTAAAGAGGAGGTGGATGCTCTCTCTTCGTTAAAGCCTGATGTTATTGACAGTGAAGCGGTGGCTCTTTTAAGGGTCTTGCTGTTTAAAGGGGAGCGGGACGGCAGGTTTATTTTTGAGAAGGATAAGGGAGCTTTTGTTATAGAGTTAAAAAACGGGCTTCCTGAAAAGGTTTATCTATCAAAAGGGCAGGAAACGGGTAAGAAAGTTGAAGTTGATGGAGTTTCTGTAGAAAACCTTCCACTTCTTGGCTCGGCTCTCCAGATACTGGAAAACAGGGAGATAAACTTCTTAAAAGAGGAAGGAGAATCTTTTGAAATGCCCCTTTTAAAAGGAGCATTTTTGCTTTCTGTATTCCTTTCACTACTTATAGGTGGTTTTCTTTACAGGGGACATCTTTTCAGTTTAAAGATAGATGAGATTAAAGAAGCGGAAAAGAAACTTTTTGCACAAAAATTTCCCGGGATTCCTCCTGTTGACCCTTTTTCTCAGCTAAAAGGGATGGTGGCTACAGTAAAGCCGACTTTAAAAAAGGATGCTGTTGATGTTTTAAATGAGATAGGTAAAAGCAAACCGTTTAATGTAAAACTTATAAAAATTCAGGTATCTGATAGAAGTATCTCTCTAGAAGGAGAAGCTCCTGATATTAATACTGTTGATAAATTTAAAAATAAACTTAAAAACTATGAGATGAAAATAGTTGAGACTGTTAGTTTCAAAGATAAGGTGAGATTTAAACTTCAGGGACGGTATTAAATGGTGGGAAAAATTAAAACCTACTTTTTTTCTCTTCAGGAGAAGGAGCGGTTTCTTCTGATAGTTATGATTTACGCTGTTATCATTCTTGGTGGCTTTTTTATCGTTTTACCAACTGCTTTAAACTTTTCAGAAGGGAAAAGGAAAATTTTAAAGGAAAAAGTTTTTGAATATTACCACTTTAAAGAGCTTCTTGCTTCTTATATTCCTTTGGAAAGCAAAAAGAGCAAAGTTACAATTTCTCAAATTTCAAATATTGCTCAGAAAACCGGTATGAAACAGTATATCTCTCTAATAAAGCCGATGGAGAAAGGGTTTGAAATAAAGGTTTCTGATGCTCCTTTTAATACATTTTCAGCTTTTCTTAAAGCTCTTAAAAAAGAGGGTATATCTGTTGTTTCCCTTAACGTAAACACTATTACAGGTGATGTTAAAGGTTATCTTGTTGTTTCAGAGGGCGGTGAATGAAAAAGTTTTTAATTTTTGCTATTACTGCTGTTGCTTTCTGTTTTGCTGGATTTCTTTACTTTTTCCCTGCAGATGTTACTGTGGAGAATCTGGTTTTTAAAATGGGAGGCAAAGTCTCTTCTGTAAAAGGAAACGGGTTTTCTATTTCTCTTAATGATGTTGAATTTAAAGGATTAAAGATAGATTCTGTAACAGTTGAAAATAAAATTTTAAGTGTTGTTTTAAGATTTGATAACGATAGTTTTTCAACTTTTAGTTTTTTAGACAGGAAACTTTCTGTGAATTTAAACAGGTTGCCGTTTATCTTTGATAACGGACAGGTGAGGGGAACTGGAGATTTAACCTGTAAGGGAGTGGTTTCTGTTGAAACTCTCAAAGGAAACCTTGAAGGTCAGATTAAGGTTTTAAAAGGTTATTACAACGGTATAAGTATTGGGAGTATAAGCGGAAAGTTTCAGTATAAAGATGGGAAGGTTAAAGCGTCTTTTGAAAGTTCCATTTTTAAAGGAAATCTTGACGGTGAGATTAAAAAGGACAAAGCTGGTGTTGTTTTTAAAGGTGTCTTTAGAGGAAGTGTGGCAGGAAGTAGAGTTGTTGAAAGAATTTCTTTCAGGATGTGAGTATGGAAAAGTTTACGTTTCTTTTCGAAAATTATAAAGGTAGATTACTTCGCACTGTTCCTGTTTTTATTTATGCTTTGGCTTTTGCAGTTTTTGGTGTGTTTATAGGAGTTGTTTCAGGAGGTTTTGTTTTTGAAAAAATTTTCTCCATTGATTTAAGGCTTCCAGAAGTGGAAAGGAATAAGGAGATAAAAAAGAGTAAAGAATTTGATTATTCAGGTATTGATAAAGTTTTTGGAGCTTTAGAGGATAGAGGTGATAGGAATATTGAAGGGAAAACTGGAACACAGGAAAGTAGCGCAAATACAGGAAATATTAAGATAGCTGGAACACTTATAGCCGGTAAGGTTAAATATGCCATTGTTGAAACTGGAGACATAAGGAGAATTTTAAGAGAGGGGGAGCAGCTTGACGGCTTTAAATTGGTTAAAGTGGAGAAATTTTTTGTTGAGGTTGAGAAGGGGGGAAGAAGGTTTAAAATACGTGTGTTTGGTAAAGATTTTAAGGGTGTAGAGAGAAAAATTGAAAAATCTACCAGGCCATCTTCTGCAACCGTTCATTCTACTGCCCCAAAGGTGATTAAACTTGCCAGAGCTATGGTTGAGAAAGAAACAGCAGATATAGGTAAACTTTTAAAAGATGTAGCAATAATGCCTGTGCTAAGGGGTGGTAAAACGATAGGTTACAAATTTGCAAGGATAAAGCGGGGAAGCATTTTACGGAAAATTGGACTTAAGCCGGGAGATATTATTCTATCGGTTAATGATGTGCCTGTTACTACGGTGGATGATACTTTTAAGATTTATAACATTTTAAGGAACGAGGATACTGTTAAGGTGGAGCTTGAAAGGAGAGGACACAGGGAGGTGATAATCTATGAAATTAGATAGGGGATTAGTTTCTTTGATACTTGCTTTTTCTGTCTGTGGAAGTTCTGCGGCAGCACCGTTTAATTTTAGGAGGGTTGATAGACCTCCCCGGGTAAGAGAGGCTTCTGCTGAGAAAAAAGAGGGTAATTTTGCAGTTGAAAATATTGATTTTAACGCTATTAAAAGAAGCGGAAAATTAACTTTGAACTTTGATAACATTGATATTGCCACTCTTACCTATATGGCATCTCAGCTTGCAGGGAAAAACATTATAGTTCCTGATTCTCTCAAAGGTTCAGTTACTCTCATTTTTTCAGAACCTGTTTCCATAAAAGATTTCTGGAACATATACACTGCAATTTTAAGAACAAGAGGATATGCAATAGTTGATAAAGGTAAGTTTTATGAGGTTATTCCTGAATCAAAGACACGGGGAGAAACACCGCCTCTTGAGAAAAAGTTTCTTTCTGGTGATGTTCTTGTTACCTACGTTTACAGATTTAAAAACGGTAATATTTCCAATGTAGAAAAAGTTCTTGCAAAGATGAGGTCAAAAAGGGGGCATCTGCTTTTTTATAAGCCGACAAATATGGTGATAATTACAGATACTGCAGCTAACATAAAGAATTTTAAAGAGATTCTTTCCCTTATAGATTCTGCAGAAAAAGGAACAGATATAAAAGTTTATTCTCTTGAATACTCTTCTCCAACAGAGGTTGCTGCGGCACTTAAAACGGTTTTCTCTTCCTTTTCAAAAAGAGGAGTTCCTTTTGTTGTATATCCTGCAACTTCTTCGGGAAGTATAGCTGTAATGGCAAGGAAAGATCTATTTCCCAAAATAGAAGAGATTATTGAAAAGCTTGATGTTCCATCTTCACAGGAGGGAGAAAAGAAGTTTTACGTTATCTATCTTAAAAATTCAAAAGCAAAAGATCTTTCTGCTGTTTTAAATAAACTTGTTGCAAGTATTGCGGTCTTTTCCTCATCAAAGAAGAAAAAAACGGTTACCAGGCCTGGAACAAAGATAAAGATAGTGCCCGATGAATCCATTAACGCCCTTATAGTTTACGCAAATGAGAAGGAGTATAAAGCTATAAATGACCTTGTTTCTCAGCTTGACAGAAGAAGAAAACAGGTTCTTGTTTCCGTTTTTATAACAGAGGTTTCTCAGAAAGCTTTAAAAGAGATAGGGATAAGGTGGCAGGCTTTTGGAAAGAACGGTGGTGCTACCTTTAGAGGCGGGCTTTCAGATGCAGACTTTTTCTCTTCTATTGGAATGTCAAACTTTGCAGCTGGGTTTTTAAGCTCCTCGGGACAGTCGGTTAATATAGGTGGAACAAACGTATTTTTCCCGAACCTTCTTATGCTTTTTTCCCTTCTTGAGTCAGGAACAGGATTTAATGTTATTTCTGCTCCGAAACTTCTTACTATAAACAACAAAGAAGCAAAGATAGACGTTTCTCAGATTACCCCTTTTGCTGAAAGTTTAAAGTTTGATGTTAATGGAAATCCGATAATAAACTACAGTTATAAACCTGTTGGTCTTGTGCTTAAAATAACACCTCACATTTCTGTTGATAAATCAATAGTTATGGAAACTCACCTTGAGGTGAACGATATTATCGGTTACGAAAAGCCTGATATTGGCGGTATTCAGTATGTTGTTCCTATAACCTCAAAGAGAGAGCTTGATACAACCATAAAGATTCCAAACGGAAAAACGATAGTCCTTGGCGGGTTAATTTCTAAAAAGACGATAAAAACGATGGAAGGGGTTCCTCTTCTCTCTTCTATACCTATTGTAGGGAATCTTTTTAAATATAAATCTGAAGATAATCAAAAGACAAATCTCTTTATCTTTATGACACCTTTTGTTGTTGAAACTCCAGAGGATATAGCAAAAATAACTGAATGGCACAAAAAGATGAGTAAACTGTTTATAGAGAAGGAGAAAGAGCTTAGAAAGAGAAAAACAGAAGATGAATGGAAAAGCAATATAGTCAACAGTCCGAATTATGAAGGAAATAAAGATGAGAAGTGAGCAGATACCTGTTGAGTTTATGAGAAGAAACCAGATTCTTCCCTGTGGGGATGGGAAGTTTTACATAACCAGAGCAACTCCCTTTTATATTCTTGAAGATTTAAGGCTTATATATGGCGAGTTTGAAACAGAGCTTATAGATGAGGATGCTTTTAATGAGAAGATGGAAGAGTATCTTTCCTCTATTGAAGGTAGTGTTGATGAAGAGGGGGAGATAGAAACCTCCTTTTCTGAAGACCTTCTTTCTGGTTCAGACGCTCCGATAATTCAGATGATAAACTCTATTTTCTTGAAAGCGATAAGGGTTAAGGCAAGTGATATCCATTTTGAGCCGTATGAAAGGGAAGTTGTTGTTAAGTTTCGCCTTGACGGTGTTTTGCACGAGATAACAAGAATTCCTTCTAAAACCTACCAGAAAGTTGTTTCAAGGATTAAGGTTATTTCAAGGCTAAATGTTGCTGAGAAAAGGCTTCCTCAGGATGGAAGAATAAGGGTAAACATAGGGAAAAAACAGATAGATATGAGGGTTTCAACTCTTCCGACAGTTTTCGGGGAAAGGGTTGTTATAAGGCTTCTTGATAAATCCCATAAGATTTTAACGCTTGAAGAGCTTGGATTTTCAGGAAAGGATTACGAAATTTTCAGCAGTGTAATTTCAAAGCCTTACGGACTTATTCTTGTTACAGGACCTACAGGTTCTGGTAAATCAACAACTCTTTACGCTGCACTTTTGAAAATTTTCTCTCCGACAAAAAACATATTGACAGTTGAAGACCCTGTGGAATATCAGATAGAAGGGATAAATCAGGTTCAGGTAAATCCTAAGATAGGTCTTACTTTTGCCACCGGTTTAAGGAGTATATTAAGGCAGGATCCTGATATTATTATGATAGGTGAGATTAGAGATCTTGAAACTGCTGAAATTGCTGTTAGGGCTTCAATGACAGGACATCTTGTTCTTTCAACTCTTCATACAAACGACGCTCCATCTTCCATCGCAAGGCTTACCGATATGGGGGTAGAGCCGTTTCTCATAGCTTCTTCTCTTGAGTGTGTTGTTGCTCAAAGGCTTGTTAGAAGGGTTTGTTCTGAGTGCAGCTATCCTTATACTCCTTCAGAGAAAGAGAGAGAACTGATAGAGAAGGTGCTTAAAAGGAAAGCTCCTGAAAAGCTTATAAAAGGTAAAGGCTGTGAAAAGTGCCTCGGGACAGGGTATAGTGGCAGAATAGGGATATACCAGCTTATGAGAGTGGATGAGGAAATGAAATCTCTTATAACCAGGACATCTGAAACCGATAGGATAAGGAAGCTTGCTTTTGATAAAGGGATGAAGACTCTTCTTCATGATGGACTTGAGAAAGTTGTTTCAGGGATTACAACTATTGAGGAAGTTTTACAGGTGGCAGGAAGGTAGGAGAGTGGATGCCGGTATTTGAGTATAGAGCGTTTGATAAAAGTGGAAAAGAGATAAAAGGAAAGGAAGAAGCTCTTTCACAGGAGCAGCTTCGTGCTGTTCTTGAGAGAAAGGGTTTAATTCCCTACGAGATAAAACCTGTTCAAAATGTTGAGAAAAGAAGTTTTTCTTTTAGAAGAAAGAGAATTTCTGATAGTGATGTGGCACTTATTCTTTATGAGATGGGAACACTTTTTGAGAAAGGCCTTCATATTACAGATATTTTTGATATTCTTGCGAAACAGTTTGAAAACTCTCCTCTTGAAGAGGTTTTCCTCGTTGCCCGTTCAAAGGTTTCAGAGGGTATGCCAGTTGGAGAGGCGATGAGAGAAACAGGTGTTTTCCCGGATTTTGTTTCTGAGATGGTTCTTGCAGGGGAGGAGTCCGGGGCTCTTGGGAAGATTTTGATTTCCGCTGCTAAATTTGTTGAAAGGGAAACGGAGTTCAGAAATAAGATTAAAGGAGCTTTGACCTATCCTGTTATAGTTCTTGTTGTGGGTTTTCTTTCCATGTTTATAGTTATGAAGGTTGCTGTGCCAAAGATAGTAAAAATCTATACTCAGTTTAATCAGGATATTCCCGCTTCAACGAAAGCAGTGCTTTATTTTTCATTTTTTATCTCTTTTCTGTTTAAACTTTTACCTTTTGTGGCTGCTTTTCTATTTGTTTTTAGAAGAAAATTTCTTAATAAGGAAACTATTGACAGATTAAAACTGAAAATCCCTTTTTACAAGGATATACAGCTTTACTCCATATATACATCGTGGAGCAATACTTTATCTCTTTTACTTGGTGGCGGCTTGCCCCTTGATGAAGCTGTTGAGGTTGCAAACAAGACTGTGGGCAATGTTGAAATCAAGAAAAAGTTTGAACCGATTCCAGAATGGATAAGGGAGGGGAAAAGATTATCTGAGTATCTGCGCGTAGCAAAAGCCCTTCCTGACGCAGCAGTCCGTCTTATAATGATAGGGGAAGAAACGGGAGAGATGGAAGAGATGCTGTCTCTTGTAAGTTCCATTTACAGAAAAGAGACAGAAAAGATGGTAACCCTTTTCATGAGTTACCTTGAGCCTGCCACTCTCCTTGTTCTTGCTGTTTTTGTTGCATTCTTTGTATTTGCTACAATTTTACCGATATTTAACCTGACTGTTAAGTGATATTATTGTTCTTTGTGAATTTGATATTTGAGTCTGTCATAATTTTGCTATACTATATATAGTGGAGGAAGTTTTTCTTGTAGAGATCTGTATATATTAAAGCTAATTTATTATAATTTAGGTTAGGGTTAAATGTTTTTGAGGGGGAGTCATGAGAAAAAGACTTGAATTTCTAATGTTGCTGTTCTTGTTTTCGTCAATTTTAGTTACTGCTGGGTGTTTTGGAGGTTCGTCTGATAGTGACGATGCAGTATCCGGCACATATGATGCAAGTTCGGTGGAGACAATTTCCCAAGACACAACTGATGAAGCAACAGAAGAAGTATCGTTGGTATCTGCTAAAGTGGTTGGAGAGGTAGAGGGAGTTTCTGCTGCGAGTGTAAGACTTGTGGTTGATAAAAACGATAATGGAATATTTAGTGAGGACGATGGTGATATAGTTTATGCTTCTGTGACAGATGATAATGGTTTTTTTGCATTTACAGATGTAAAAATTCCTGATAGTGGTGTTAATGCTACTTTAACAGTTTCAAAAGATGGATATGCTGATTTTACAAAAGTTCTTAATCTTATGCCTGATAGAAGTTCCATAACTATGAGAATATCTCTCGTTCCAGCTACTACAACAGTTATTCCTATAACAACAGATGTTAGAACTACAGGAAAAATTACAATTGCCGTAAGTAAAGATGGGAATGTAAAAACTTTTATAGGGACTACGAGGGCGCCGCTTGATTTAAATGGAACAGACATTACCGTTTCTTTTGATACATCCTTACTTCCTTCAGATGTTACAGCAATAAAATCTTCTCTAAAGAACTTTGATTCTACAAATGAGTCGGACATAAAGTATTTTCCAGGAGAGTTTGCAGGAGAAGACCCTAATGGAAATGGAGAGGTTCTCCTTGATTCGGTTGTATTTTCTCTTGTAGATATTGAGAATCAAAATGGAGAACCGTTAAGATTTATATCAACAAGAGAGGATACTTGTAACGTTGAGATTACAAGGTATCTTTCAGGTTCTGCTATAAAGAAAATTAAAGAGAGAGGAGATTTTGAACCTGATACTCCGGGCTGTCAGGTGCCGATTTATACCTATATCCCTCAAACTGGAAAATGGGATTATCTTGGTGTTGGTACTGTTATTGATTCTGGGTGGAATGAGGTAGGAACCTGTGATGTTGATGAAAGTGGCTATTATTATCTAAAAATCTGTGCGGAAAATCCGGCCGTTACAAATTATTACAATCTTGATTATCCAGTTTACTTTTATGAAATAAAGGAAGTTAAAGTTTGTTTTGTGACAAAGGGAACTAACGGAGAACCTGTAACTGATGGTTGGGTTTCTTTTACAGATGTGGGTATTTATCGTTATGCTTATTCTGACAGTAATGGAGTGGCAGCTATAAGTATTCCTGTTCAAACATCGGATGGTAATGTAACAACAGACACTCTGCAGGCTGCATATCCTGGTGGAGAGTTTTACTACAGGAATTACATATTGGGTGCTTATTATTCTGCTGATATTGCTGAAATTGCGGAATCTAAGAGGGAAGGTTGCGATTTTGAAATTGTAAGAACAGTTCCCAATTCTCCTGTAGAGGTTACTGTCTATGCTAAGGATGAAAATGGTAATCCTGTTTCAGACAGGAATGTATGTCTTACAGATAATTACTATTTCTATAACTGCAATAAAACCGACAGTAATGGAGTTACAACATTTTCTGTAAAACCTGAAAGGGAGTATACCGCCTATGGAGAGCACCTTGAAAGGGTATCTCAGCGTGTGACTGTTTCAAATCCTCAATCATTGGTCTTTACCTTAGAACATAAAAATAACCCACCAGATGTTTATCTATATGTTTATCCAGATAGTGTAAAGACAGGAGGTGTTGTAAGCATTTATTTCAGTGCTTACGATAATGATTGGGATGATTTGAATGCTACTCTTAAATGTGATGGACAGGAAGTAACATCTTTTGATTATCTGTATTCCTATTCAGGATATTTGTATGGCTATGCTACGTGTACATTTGAAGACTCAGGAGATAAGAAAATTTCTGTTTCTGTAAGTGATGGGTATGATATAGCTAACAGAGAAGAAACAGTGTCTGTTGAGGAAGTTAATACTCCTCCTATTATCTACGGATATCAGTTTACGGATGAAAATGGAGGAAAAGTTTCTGCTGATGCTATTAAAGTTAATAGAACCTATACGGCCAGGATATTTGCTTATGATCCTGATGGAGATTCTTTAGCTTATGAGGAAACTACTGGATTCTGTACCAATACTGGTGATGGAGAATTTAGCTGCAACTTTACTTCTCCTGGCAATTTTTCATTAAAGTTTACAGTTTCAGATGAGAAAGGAGGTATGGATTCTGTAGATATTGATATACAGGTGTCTGAAAACAAACCTCCGCGGATTGTATCATCATCTGTTGATAAGCTTGAGATTGAAAGTGGTGATACTGTTAGTGTTTATGCTTATGTTGAAGATTTAGATAGCCAGGAACTTTCCATGGAATTAAAGGTGGGGAATACTACTGCGTCAGGAGTATGTTCTCAGGTTTCTTCTGGATATTTTTCCTGTAATGGTAGTATAGCTGTTTCAGGAGAGGAAGGAGAAACTTCTATAGAAATTACCGTTAAAGATAATGATGATTTAACAGATACGAGCAATCTTGCAGTAGTTGTTGGCACTATAAACGTTCCTCCAGTAATAGTTTCTGGATTGCCGGAAAATATTCAGTTATCTCCTGGAGATACGTATACATTTTCAGTAACTGCAATAGACCCTGATGGGGATTCCCTTTCTTATAAATGGTATGTGAATGGAGAGCTTCAAGAAGAGGCAGGAAGAATCTTTTCTTATCAGTTTAATGAAGCAGGAACTTATACTGTAAAGCTTGAAGTGTCAGATGGTAAGAGTAAAGTGGACAGTATCTGCGGTGTAAGTGTTACAGATGGGAGTGATAAAATTACTATTAATGTAGGGCTTGCAGGTGTATATGTGTCTCTTCTTGATTCCAATATGACTGTGATTAAAACAGTAGAAACAGATGGAAGTGGTATTGCTGTATTTGACGGAGTGGGTTCCACAGCTTCAATTTCCATAACTTTATCCCCTGATGTTGTTTTAACAGAAGGTTATGTTTTTGATGTTTTTGTGGATAAACTGTATGAATATCTTTTCAATTCATTTAATGGTACCTTGTCTTCCTATGGTATAGATCAATGGGTACTGGAAAGGAAGTTTCCTGTTTCATTTTTTGAAGATATAGGTTATTTTGATAGTATTTCTCCTTCTTTACTTGATACAGATAGAGATGGATATCTTTCTATGGCTGAAATATATGATTTCGTATTACAAACATATGATGATAATGGGGATGGAGAAGTTGAGCTTAAGGAGCTTGTTTCAGATAAGGTTTATGTGCAGGTTGATGTTCTGAAGGATCTACCATCTGGAACTTATGATTTATCAGGATTTTATCTTGAAGATATGGGAATTGGATACGAGTTAGGATATAACTTTGGTTATGATGTGGGCTATGGAATGAAATTTGTGAATCTTACTGTTACTGATGTAGCAGATTATTCCAATCTTAATATTTATCCTGTATATCCTGCTTCACATATTTTTTCCAATGTAACAAACAGCACTTACCAGATGCTTGTTTCTGTGCCTTTGCAAAATGATGGAAACTATTCTCTTTTCCTTGTGGCAAGTTTGTTTGATAATACTACGTGGAGTTACTATTCCAAATACTACTTCTTTAAAGATAGGTCCGATGATAATCTATCAGTTTCTTTAAATGATTTTGTGGATGGAGTGCGTATATCTACCAATATAATTTCAAATGACACTATCTGGGAAAATGTTGATATTGACGTGATTTATAAAGGGGTGATGTACTCCTATTTAGAAGCATACTTAAACATAGATGGAGAATATACTATTTATACTATTCCACAGATTGAAGGGGCTGAATATTATATGGATTTCAATAGAGGAGAAATAACAGCTAATAGTTCTTTTCTATACAGGTCTGTAAGGAATATAGATTTAGGAGCATCTCTTCCTTCTTTCATGGATGTTTCTCCATATAGAACCAGGCTTATGGATGTTTATCTTTCACTTGATAATGAAACTTTGATTTTGACAGGTAACGATACATCTTCTGTTGATCTTGTTATTCACAATCGGGTAATAGCTGGAACTGTGAATGAAACATACTATCAGTGTGAGATGACCTTTATTAGTCCATATAAAGGAGATAACAGAATTACGATACCATCAGTTGCAGAAGTTATTCCTTCTGATGTTTATACCTCTTATGTAAAGACAGTGGAAGAAAATCCAGGCGCCTTAAGGAGCTATACAGGTGCATTGGATATGGAGGGTTTTGTATGGGGGGATTTTTCAATATTTGATGATGAGACAAGAGAGATTCGTGAAACTGAAATGTCACAATCAGAATGGATAGATTATACTGCTGATACACGGGTAGTTACAGATAGAAATATGCCTTTAAGTCAAAATGCTACAGAGGGGCACTTTATAGGTGGTTTCTTTGAAAAGATTGATGTTAATCTATTTAAGTAGATTTAGAAACTTAACATTTAAGGGGAAGTATTTGCTTCCCCTTTTTTTGTTTGGTTTTTCTGTTTCTTTGTCTTCTTTATACTGTTTTTCAAAGCTGCATGAATTCAAGGTTCCTTTTCCTGGTTCAGATACTGCTTTTTACTGGTATATTGGTAGTGTTTTAAAAGAACATGGGATAATGACTTTCCATATAAAGCAATACTTTTTTTCACCGTTATATGCATTCTGTTTCTATGTTTTTTCCCTGTTGGGGAATAGTGTTTCTCTTGCCTGCTTTTTTAGTTCTTTCTGTTTTTTAGTTTCAGGAATTGCTTTGTTTTTTCTTGTTAAAGAGATTTTTAATTCACGTGTGGCTGCAATTTCAACTTTACTGTTTTACATTTATAAACCTCTTGTCTTTTATTCGTTTTTACCATTGAAAACAATGCCGTTTATACTTCTAACTTTAGTTTTCCTTCTTTTTACTCTAAGGGGCTTTAATAAGGAAAAAAATATTTATTTTTTTCTTGCTGGACTTGTTTCAAGTTTTTCTCTTTCCCTTGAAGGCCTTTTTTTGCCTGTATTTATTACGGTGCTTTGCTTTTTTATTTTTAAAGGAAAAAGTTACTTTAAAAGGTTAGGATTTCTTTTCATTGGTTTTTTTCTTGGATTTTTGCCTTTTGGTTTGAGAAGCTACTATGTTTCAAAGTCATTTCAAGTTGCCCCTTCTCTTTTAGGTATCCATTTTTATATAGGGAATACTTTAGGTTCAGATGGGGTATATAAAAAGGTAAAAGATATTAGGCCAAATGCGTTTGGTCATTTTTACGATGCAAAGGCTATAGCTGAAAAGGAAACAGGTAAAAAATTAACTCCGTCACAGGTTAATCTTTTCTGGCTGAAAAAAAGCTTTTCAATAATTACTGAAAAGCCTACAAGATTTGTTTCCCTGTTTTTAAGAAAAATTTTGCTTACAGTTAATGATTTTGAAGTGCCAAATAATTTTAATTTTTATATTATTTCTAAAAAGATTCCCACTATTAGATATAACATTTTTTCTTTTTCTGTACTTTTTTCTTTCAGTATGGCCGGAATTGTTCTATATATTTTAATTGAACGGAAGATAAATCTATTTCTTTTACTAACTTTGGTTTATTCGCTATCTCTCTCTCTGTTTTTTATTGCATCCCGCTATAGGTTGCTTTTAGCTGTGTTTCTTTTACCTTTTGCGGGTTTTTTTGTTGTTGAACTTCTTAGATTTCAGAACAGGAAAATTTTATTTGTTTCATTTATAACAGGGATTTTTGCCTTTATGCTTTCAAAGATACCCATTTTTTCAGAACAGGCACGTATGACGATTAATATAAGCTATGAGAGAAGATTAAGATATGCGGAAATTTTGGACAGAATAGATAAGCAATATAAGTATGCATCTATGGAAAGAAAGAGAAAACTACTTCTTAAAAAAGCTGGATTATTTTATAGATTCAAAATGGAAGAAATAGCCGAATACTTAAGAAGAAATGCAAAGAATCTGGAGGGTAAAGGTGAAAAATAGAATAATTTTTCTGTGTTTGGTTGCTTTTCTTTTCTCAGCTTTAAGTTGCGTGAGGAAGGAGGAAATGATTTTGGGAAAGTTTACTCAAAAAGAAACTTTCCCAAAAATAGGAACCATAATTTCACTTTCTGAAAATTTTACCGGGAAAAAAGTAGTTTTGAAAGTTAGATGCCTTGGTTGGAGGGATTGTCCTGATAGTGTTATGGTAACGAGAAGTGATGTTGTTATTGCTGATGATACTGGATGTATTTACGTTAAAGGTGGTTTAAGGAGAAATTTGTGGGGGAAGCAGCTTATTGTTCATGGGACTGTTCATGTTTTAAAAGGTAAACCATACATGGAGGTGGATAGTGTTGAAGTCAAGGAATAAAAAAAGAGGTATGGTTATTTTATATTTGCTTTTTACTTTGTTTTTATCTTTTTCTTTTTATTCCTGTGGTGAGTCTGAGAATCCTGTATCTTACACAGGGCAAGAAGAGTCTTACGATGTTGGAAATGAAACCTCTGAAATAGAGAATACTACTTCATCAGAAAACGGGACATCTGAAACAGAAGAGGCTATTTCATCGGAGAATGAAACATCAAAGAGAAAATGGACATTTATGGTTTTTTTAAATGGAGATAACGACCTTGAAAATTATGCGATATCTGATTTTCTTGAAATGTCAGAAGTTGGTTCAACTGATGACGTTGCTATTGTTGTTCTTATGGACAGGATAGATGGTTACTCTGATGAATATGGAGACTGGACTGGGTGTAAACTGTTTTATGTAGAAGGAGGAATGACTCCTACACCTGAAAATGCTACCGGAGATTGGGGTGAATGTAATATGGGAAGTAACGAAACATTATCGGAGTTTCTTTCTTATGTGTCTAAGAATTATCCTGCTGAACACTATGCTCTTGTTTTATGGGATCACGGTGATGGATGGAGAAGTTTAAATGGATGGCCTGATGTTAAGTTGTTTAAGATTGCCGGGCTTGATGATACTGATTATGATGAGCTTTACATAGATGAAGTTCAACAGGCATTAAAAACAACCAACGCTTCTCTTGATCTTATAGGTTTTGATGAGTGTTTGATGGCAATGGTAGAGGTTGCTTATGAGTTTAAGGATTTTGCTGATGTTATGGTTGCTTCTGAAAATACGGAGCCTGGCGATGGATGGGATTATAAGCCGTTCCTTGAGAGTCTGATAAGTAATCCTGATATGAATGCAACAGAGTTGGGAAAAGATATTATTGATGCTTTTGGGGAATACTATAGCGGTTATCCAGTAGGTGCAACATTATCTCTGATAGACCTTGGAAAGCTTGAAGACCTTGGAGAAGCGATAGACCGATTTTCTCGTCTTTATCCTATGGATTGGAATGCAGTTAGTATTTCGCTAAATTCTGTTCAGACTTTTAATTATGATGATTACGTGGATGTTTATGACTTTTTTAAAAAAATAAATGAAAATACACCTATGGAAGGAGCAGAAAGCGTTTCAGGAGAGATACTTTCCCTTCTAAATGAAACAGTTATTTACAGTTTTAGTAGTTCAGATATTTCTGCTTCCGGTTTATCCATCTATTTTCCAGAGCCCACCTGGTGGGATGATTTTTATAACGATACCCAGCATGATTTTGTAAATGATACTGCGTGGAACATCTTTCTCTGGAGATACTATACCGGTGATAATGTAGATTTTGAGCCTTATGAGTATTCTGCTAATGTTACAGAGTAAAAGGAAAAAAGCAGGCAAAATTCTTTTTTGGTAGGGGGTGAGCACATTCTCCCCACCCTTTTCCAATACCCCCAGCCTATTAGCCACCACAAAAACATCCTCAAGCAGCACAACAGGGAAACAAGCAACATTAAGATTAAACAAACAATCCCACTTACTCTTTAAAACCTCAAAAGGCGTTCTCCCATTCATACC